>NZ_JAIUMX010000165.1:0-5775 GCF_022565315.1 Cyclonatronum sp.
AAAATTGCCGAGTTCGAAAACATGCGCCGCCGCACGAACCGCGAGCGCCTTCAGCTGTTTGATGACGCCAAAATTAAGGCCGTTGCCGATTTCCTTCCGGTTTTTGACGATCTGGGCCGAAGCCTGCAGAACGTGCCCGAGGGCAGCAGCAACGCCTTCACCGACGGGGTCAAAATGGTGCACAGCAAATTCGCCTCAACCCTGGAAAAAATGGGCGTCGAGCCCATCATGGAAACGGGCATACCCTTCGATGTGGAGCTACACGACGCGCTGATGCGTCAGCCGGCACCGGATGACAGCACCGAAAGCAACACCGTGCTGCAGGTACTCGAAACCGGCTACAAGCTGGGCGAAAAAGTGATTCGTCACGCCAAAGTTATTGTTAGCGAATAAATAATCACTCCAAAACCTTTGAAATCCCGGCCTGAGGGTTCCTTACCCCGGCCGGGGTAAATTCAACTTCATGAGCAAACGAGACTACTACGAAGTACTGGGCGTTGACCGCGGAGCCAGCGCCGACGACATCAAAAGAGCCTATCGCAAAAAAGCGATGGAATACCACCCTGACCGCAATCCCGGAGATGCCTCAGCAGAAACCAAGTTTAAGGAAGCCGCTGAGGCTTTTGACGTTTTAAAAGACGATCAGAAGCGCGCCCGCTACGACCGTTACGGCCATGCCGCAGCTAACGGCGGCGGATTTGGAGGCGGTGGCGGTGCCGGATATCAGGAGATGGATTTCGAAGATATCTTCAGCCGTTTCGGGGATATTTTCGGCGGCGGCGGTTTCGGAGGAAGCTCACGTGGCGGGGGCGGCCGACGGTCGTCGGGCGTGCCCGGCTCTGATATGAAGCTGAATATGCCGCTCACCCTCGAGGAAATTGCCTACGGGGTGGAGAAGAAGCTCAAGGTTACCAAATTCACCAAATGCGGCAGCTGCAACGGCACCGGTGCTGAAACGAGCGAAGACTTCATGACCTGTGGCACCTGTAACGGAACCGGCGAGTACCGGCAGGTTTCGCGCACCATGTTCGGCTCTTTTGTGAACGTTCAGCCCTGCCCGAGCTGTCAGGGCGAGGGCCGCACCATCCGCAACAAGTGCAAAAGCTGCTCCGGCGAAGGCCGCACCAAAGGCGACGAAACCATCGTGGTCAAAATCCCGTCCGGGGTTTCGACCGGCAACTACATCACCTTGCGCGGCAAGGGAAATCAGGGCATCCGCGGCGGCGATGCCGGCGATCTGCTCGTGGTGATTCAGGAAAAAGAGCACGAATATTTCGAGCGCGACGGCGACGATATTTTTTACGACCTGCAAATCAGCATTCCCGACGCCATACTTGGTACCGAAGCCGAAGTGCCGACCCTGAAAGGGAAGGCCAAGCTCAAGATCGAGCCCGGCACGCCTTCCGGCAAGCACCTGCGCATGAAGGAAAAAGGCATCCGGCGCCTGAACAGCAACAATGTGTACGGCGATCAGTTTGTGCGCATCAACGTCTATATCCCGACCAAGCTGAGCGATAAAGAGCGTAAAGTGGTTCAGTCTCTGCAGGAAAGCGAGCATTTTGACCCCAAAATGCAGGCCGATAACAAAGACGGATTTTTCTCCCGCATCAAAAATATCTTTTCTTAAGCTTTCCGCTCAATGAATGCGCGAAGCGGGCGTTAGGTTTAGATACCATAATCCCCAATTTAAACTGAACTGGTAATGATCAAATATTTTGTGTTGGTATCGGCGCTTTTCGCCGGCCTTGCTTTTTCGCATGCCGTTCAGGCTCAAAACAACAGCCTGAACGAAGCGCAGATTGCAGCGGTCGAAGCTGCTGAATTCCGCGACTGGGACGGCAACCCGGTGCGCGTTTCCGATTTTGCGGGTAAAACCGTGCTCATCGATTTCTGGGAAACCTGGTGCAGCCCCTGCCTCGCCATCATGCCGGCCCTGAATCAGCTCATGGCCGATTTTCCGGATGATTTTGTGGTCCTTGCCGTTTCTCCCGGCTGGAGCGATACCGAAACGGTTGTGCGCCGCTTCATCGATCAGCACGATTACGACTTCATTTTTGTGCACGGCGATGAGCTCGCAACCAAGCTGGAAATCCGCGGCATCCCCTACAAAGTGTATGTGAGGCCCGACGGCACGTTCTACAAAACAGAGACCGGCTCAAGAGGACCGCAGCGGGAATTCGACGCCATCAGTGAAGTCATCCGCAGCCATCGCGGCGAATAATTCATCCCAAAAAACTCACCGCGTAAGTTCCAGAAAAACCACCGCGTAGGTACCGCGGTAAATTTTCAGCTGCAGCCGTGCCTGCCAAAGTTCTTCTCTAAAGCGCCTTTCGGAAGCATCTTCGTATGTTTCCGGGGCGCTTTTTTCTTGGGATGTGTTTTGTAGGGTGATGGAATTGATCCCCGGCCGAAGCTCCGGGAGCAGCAAGCCGGCACCGATACTTTCGTCGGGACGAACTATGTGCCTTAATCGTGCTTTCAAAAAGGCATCAGCGTGCCGGGGCGGGGTTTCCGAGGCGTACGATATTACGGGGTTCCCGGCAGCGTTGGTGCCGGCTTCAAACAGCAGGTAAAGCGGCGGGGTATCCTGCCAGGGTTCGGGCAGGGGTACCTCAGCGGGCCATCCGAGCACAATTGTTGCTTCCCCGACGGTGATTCGCTGACCTGGCTGCGGGTCAGGCAGGTACACATCACCCCAAATAAAAACAAACGCTTCGCCTTTTTGAAGGATGTTGTGATGGCGGACCACAATGCTGCTGTAAAGGCCGGTTTGCAGCAGGGCTATAAGCAGGAAAGCGGAGAGCAGGCGGTTTCGGTTTCTGTTCATGCGTTCAGATCCTTTCCGAAACGGATGGCGGCGCGGAAAAGCCGCTCACGGGCGCCGGGCTCGTCAGGTTTGGGTTGGGGGACTTCGGGTTGGGCCGGCTCCGGAGTTGCGCCGGCATCAGGGCTTGGGCCTCCGCCCCGCCGGGCTGGCTGTGCGCTCAGCCAGCGGTTGGCAAGCAGCAGGGAAAGTCCGGCGGCCAGAAAACCGAGTCCGCGCACCCACACCGGAAATTCTGCCTCGAAAAAGCGTGCAAGCAGCTGAAATGAAAGCAGCAGCACCCCGAAATTAAGGTAAACCGGCTTCAGCTGCCTGATGCCTGCCCGCATCATCAAAATCCCGAAAACCAGCAGCAGCAGATTGGCGCCGGTTTGCGCGAGCGGGCCGCTGAAGTCGCTGAGCAGTACCACGCCCAGGTACGGCAAAACAAGCAGCGCAGCCGCCCGAAACTCCGCCTGACCGGTGACCCCGGTTTTTCGGTGCCGGGCGTGCAGCAGCATCATGAGCACGAAAAGCAGCAGCAGCGGCAGCCAGCTGTCGGGCTTGTTGAGGGCGGAAAGCTCATATCCCTCCCAAACAAAAGCGAAGGAGGAAAGCGTGAGGATGAAAGCCGCGGTGCAAAGTCCCCAAAAGAGCAGCCAGGTTTTCATGGGCCGGAGCGTTTTCAGGTAGGCCAGCAGGATCATTACCGAAGCGAGGGCGAGGTAGGTGAACAGGGCCGTTTCCTGAATAAGGCCGGCTGTACCCAGCAGCACGAGCGGCAGCAGCGCGAGGGCGAAGCCGTGTGCCTGCCGGATTGCGGCGATGCGGCTGTGCTGCAGCAGAAGCAGGTACCACGGCAGGCTGAGCGCGGTGATGAGCCAGGCCGCGGCCGTCGGCCAGAAGTCATCGGGGTGACCAATGGCAAAAATGCTGAGGGCGAAGAGCAGGCCGAGCATCAGCAGGGAGAGGGCATAGCTGCGCATCAGCCAGAGCATGGGCAGGGTGATAAACGCCCAGCTGCGCATCCACAGGCCGGTGTCGCCGGGCAGCTGCCAGATTTCGGACAGCAGAACGGGCACGGCGCCGCTCACCAGAAACCAGACCGCCGCGCTGATTTCCCGGTGCAGGCGTCCGCCGCCGGGCGCGGCTTTCCAAAGCGAAAATCCCGCATAGCCGAGGGAAGCGATCAGCAGTGCAAACGACAGCGCTGTTTGCTGCCACGGGGTGAGCACATCCCACTGCCAGGCCAGCAGCAGGATGAGGCCCAGAACCACCATCACCCCGCCAAACAAACTCAGTAAATTACTCAGGAAAGCCGGTGAAGCCCCATTACCGGAATCTGACCCCGGCTGCAGGCCATGCTGTTCTTCAAAAGCCCGGATTCGGGCGGCCGTTTCGGCATCAATCAGGCCGGCTTGTTCCCAGCGCTTCAGATCAGAAAGTTTGGTTTCGGGCATAAGCAGTTTACCGTTGGTTCGGGCCTTGAGGAGGGCTGAAGCTTGAAACCTTAAGTTATTTTATTCCCCGCTGATTGGAAAATTAAATCTTTGGGCTGCTGCCGCTTCCGGTTTTTGTTTTTACACGAATTATGGGCTGCCCATACGGCGCGGGCGGTATTTAAAGGCTATCTTGCATCAACCAAACCTTTCGGTTAAAGTGAGAGGTAAACAAGCTATCAGGATGAGACCCTAAACCCATGAATCAACCAAAAGAAATGCAGACGCTGCATCCGGCAGAGGAAAGCTTTCCGCCGGTATCCGTAATTGTGCTTAACTGGAACGGACTTGCCCATCTTGAGGAGTACCTGCCGGCCCTTGCTGCAACGGACTACCCGAACCTGGAGCTCATCCTTGCCGATAACGCCTCAGATGACGGTTCCGTAGAAAGGGTGAAAGCCCGCTTTCCGCAGTTCAGGGTGCTGGAGCTGGACCAAAATTACGGCTACTGCGGCGGCAACAACCGCGCTGCGGAGGCTGCTGGCGGGGAGCTGCTCGTGTTTCTGAACAACGATGTGCGCGTTGAGCAAACCTGGCTGAAGCCCATGGTGCGTCTTTTTAAGGAGTTTCCGAAACTGGCTGCCGTGCAGCCCGTGATCCGCTCTGACCGCTACCCCGAGTTTTTTGATTACGCCGGCGCGGCGGGCGGCATGCTCGACGAGCTGGGCTACCCCTGGTGCCGCGGCCGGGTGTTCGACGCCATTGAGCGCGATACCGGTCAGTATGGCACCTATCCCGTGGAAATTTTCTGGGCCTCCGGAGCCGCGTTTTGCGTGAGGCGCGACCTGTTTCTGGAAGCCGGCGGCTTTGATGAGGACTTCGTGCTGCACATGGAGGAAATTGACCTGTGCTGGCGGCTGCAGCGGGCCGGCTGGGAGATCCGGATCAGTCCGGATTCGGTCGTGCGGCACTTGGGCGGGGGCACCCTCGCGCAGGGCAATCCCCGGAAGATGTACTTCAACATCCGCAACAGCCTGGCCATGCTCACCAAAAATTACCGTGCCGCAGCCCTCATTCCGGTGCTGGCTGCCCGGCTGATGTTCGATGCCGCCATTGGCATGCGTTTTCTGCTCCGGGGCGACATCCCCCATCACCTTGCCGTTTGGCAGGCCTACCGCGATTTTTACGTGAAGCTGCCCTACTGGCTCGAAAAGCGGGGCACCCTGAACCGCGAACTGCCCGACCGCAAAAACCCCACAGGCTTCGAGCCGATGAGCAAACTTTGGGAATATTTGCTGAAGAAAGGCTTTTAGCTGTTGGCTTTTGGCTTTTAGCCGCGGGCTTCGGTCTTCTGCTCCTACCTGGTCTCCGTATCCCGGCAATATGGGTAGATTTTGGTCCATGCCTCACAAACGTGATAAGGCCTCCGAAACTCTGCTCATTACAGCGGGCATATGGTGTACCTACGGCACACGGAAAATTGGGGTGCGGGCTTTTTTTCTACCCATGTGAAATCCCTACGGGATTTTGGCC
>NZ_JAIUMX010000166.1:0-5722 GCF_022565315.1 Cyclonatronum sp.
CTTTTTTAATTATGGTAGCCATGATGTGGGGATGTTTTACGATCTGAATCTAATTGCTGATGTGAATAACAAGGTGGCTAATTAACCCTTGTGAGGGTGAAGGGTTTATTAGGATTTGGGTAACGGGATAAACACTTTTGGGCCTAAATCATAAGGGTCCAGCGGTGAAGCCTGTTGAGCTAAGTTAATAGATTTGCACAATTTGCCAAACGCAAACTAAACCAACGCATCAGGGGCGAATTCGCTTGAACCGCATGTTAGCAGCCCCATTTAGCTGTTGACTTTATATGTCGAATATGACATATTTAGGTATGGCAACCACCGACAAATACATCGTTTGGCTACATGGAGAAATTAAGACTCCGCCATTTGGCACCGAATCTCGGCTGAAAGCCGGTTTTTTGATGCGTCGTTTGCAAAAAGGAGAGCTGTTAGAGATGCCTGATTCCAGACCGATGCCGTCGATTGGCAAAAACTGTCACGAACTACGCATTAATGATGCCAACAAGATTTGGCGCATTGTGTATTACATAGACGCTGATGCGATTGTTATTCTGGAAGTATTTGTCAAAAAGACCCAACAAACCCCGAAAGAAGTAATTGAACAGTGTAAAAAGCGACTATCGCGCTACAAACAGATTACAGGAGAATGATAGATGGATAAGCAAAAACGACAAAACTTGGAAAAAACGGGATTCCGCGTAGGATCCACCGCGGACTTTTTAGAGTTGTCACCCGAAGAAGAAGCGTATTTAGAGATTCGTTTACAGATTAGTGAACTGATTCGATACCAGCGCAAAAAGAGAGGGTGGACCCAAGTACAACTTGCCCGAGCACTAGGATCCAGTCAATCGCGAGTTGCGAAAATGGAAGTTGGCGACCCGAGTACCTCATTGGATTTGATGGTGAAGGGGTTGTTGCGCCTTGGTATATCGAAGCAGGAATTAGGAGAATTACTGACTGGCGATCTACATGTTGCGCTTCAACCCGCATAACTCTTAGTGCGAAGGGCTACTAACGGTTTGGCATTTCTGCTGCGTGGCAACCATGCCGGAAGATAAGAAACAATGGCTTACACGTCAGCAGGAAATGGTTGTTATGTGGCAGTCGATTTATGGTTCTCGACTATTAAAAGTTCGGAATTTCAACGAATTATATTCTAGAAGTGTTAAGCAATGTGACAGTCGCTGATTTTTTGTTTTCGACTAGTAATTATTTGATTTTGAAATAGTCCAGGTCTAATGACATTCCACTTAATAGATAGTTTTCCAATTTTTTTTTCGAAAACACCTCGAATAATAGCCCCGTTTTCAGATTCTCTTTCTATGTCCTTCGTAATGATAGCCAAGTCTAATGTTTCATTGGGTTTAACTAGTACTGGTTTGAATGTATCAGAAATTATTCCTTTCTCATTTATGGTCGCTATGTACATATTTGATGGATAAGTATTCTTATTGTGATGAATATTAAGAACTGGATATAGTCCAAAAAGTAATGGATACTTGCTTATATTCGAAACAGTAACATAAAGAAGCCATCGTGATTGCTTGTTTTTTATGTCTATAAGTTTGTCAAGAATAGCTAAAGAAATCTCATATTCATGTACCATAAATTGACGAAACTCATTAAATAATTTTTTCAAATTTATTATATTTTTTTCCGATAAATTGTTTAATAATATTTCAGATTTCGATTGAATTGCGGGATTTTCTCCTACATTAAATGATACGTTCTTCTTCGGAAATTCTATGTAACAATCCCCATCTTTATCTATAGTGTTTATTTTAATCAATTTTTTTTCTCTTGTGACTTTAAGATTATCGACAATATTTCTAATTAAAAATCTTTTCATCCAATAATCAAAATTTCTAAATTCGAAAACATCTGCAATACAATCAAAATATTCATCTTCATCTACTATGGAATGAGAATTTATAAGAATTACTTCAATTTTTTTCCAAATACGCTTTAAGTCATCTGCTAAATCCCAATTATCATAGATGTCGCCAAATTCGGCCTCTTCTTTTACTTTTTTAAAAAGGTTAGATTCTTCAATTTTAGAACGTACATCTAAATCTATTTTTATTTTATCACCTCTTTTTGTAGTTGAAGATATAAGATAGACATTGAAGAAATTATTTGCTCTATTTTGGTATTCTCGAATAAAATATCCAATTACACCACTTACTAAACCAGCGATTGTGACTATTAATGCATTTAAAATATTTGTATCCATATATTTAATATATTAAGTATGATCGTTTTTGCCATTTTACCTAACTTGGTTATAGGCGTAATATGCATGCACTTTACATGCCAATATAAGAGTAGAGTCGAACAATGAGGCGGTTTGCTTATTATAATTGATATGTTCAATTTGGTTACTGTTATTCCTGCCACATAACTCCTTATTGAACAACCCCAATATACCCTTCCAAGTCGTATAAGACACGAAAACTCAACTTGAGCAACTCCTGGGTGGTCATTAAGTCCCAAATAATGGCGGTTAATTAAACTTTCTGCTGAAGTCGTATATGTAATTACTTATACGACTTCAGCCCTGTGATTAAAGTAAGTGAAAGTATTTAACGAACCAAAAATATATCGTCAAATTCTTTCATTAATCAGAGAGAATCTGCATCTCATACGCCATCACCAAAAATTTCAGTGTGTCAGTAGGTCAGTGTGTCGCTGGTTCGGAAGGATGAATAGCGCAATGCCATAATACAGGCTCGAAACAATCCGCGGAAATCCCGCTAAATCCGCTCAATCCGCGGCCCATCAAATCAGTATCGTGCGGGTTGGCCGGGGGTTGGGAGGGAGTTGCGGATAAATTCGCGGATGTGCTGATTGCTTGTTGCGAGATCTTCCTGTCGCAGGTACATCATGTGGCCGCTGCGGTAGCCTTCGAAGCGGAGGCGGTCGCGGACCTTGCCGCTGCGGTCCATGTTCCACATCGCGTATTTGGCCGAGAAATAATCCGTCGCACCGTCGTAGTAGCCGGCCTGAATCATCACGTGCAGGAAGGGGTTTTCGCCCATCGCCCGGCGCAGGTCATCGCCCGTGCTGTCGTTGCTGCGGTCCCAGGGATGCACGGGCCCGAATATGTTGTACCTCAGGTCGGTTTTATAGTCGAGCACTTCGCGCAGGTAGTAGTTGATGGCCGGCGTGAAGCTGTGGTTCCAGGAGGTCAGCGCGGGGTCGTGATCGTAGCGGTCGCCGGCATCCATGCGGTCGATGCCGCGGTAGCGGGAATCCAGCCGGCCTACGGTGAGGCCCTCATGCCGCAGCAGCTCCTTCCAGAAAAAGGAGGTCGGGATGGTCAGGTTGTGGTTCAGAATATGCTGCTGATCTATGCCGGAAAAACGGGCGACCTGCGCGGCGATTTCATTCCGCTTTTCTTCCTCGAGAAAGCCGCCCATTGCCACCGCCGGCAGGTATTCGCTGATGGTGAATGCCTCGACCACCGGCAGGATGTCGTACAGATCCTGCTGCTGCAGTTCCGGTGCCAGCTGACCATGATACCAGGCGGTTGCCGCGTAGTAGGGCAGCTTCAGGATTTCGGAGCGGGGGTTCATGGCGGGCGGGGTGAGGCCCATTTCGGTCGGGGAAACCAGAATCACGCCGTTCAGGTACATCCAGTGCGCGCTCTGCAGCCGGCGCGCGAGCCCTGCCACACGGGTGGTGCCGTAGCTCTCCCCTTTCAGGTATTTGGGCGAACGCCAGCGGTCGTGCCGGCTCACGAACAAATCAATCCAGGAGGCCAGATAGCTGATGTCGGCATTCACGCCGAAAAACTGACTCCGGTCTGCGCTCTCGCTCAGTATGCGGGAGAAGCCGGTGTTAACCGGATCGATGAATACGATATCGGCCACATCCAGAATGGAGTGCGGATTTTCGGTTACGCCGTAGGGCTGAACCGGAAAGCCCTCATCATCAATATTCAGGAAGCGGGGACCGGTGTAGCCGATGTGCATCCATACCGAAGCCGAGCCGGGTCCGCCGTTGAAGGAAAACACCAGCGGCCGCGTGCTTTTATCGCGGATGTCGGTGCGCTCGTAGTACACATAAAACAGGGATGCCAGCACATTGCCGTCGGCATCGAGCACCGGCATGGTACCCGCGGTGGCTTTGTAAGGAATACGCTGCCCGCCAATGGTGACCGTGTGTTCGGAACTGACGGCTGACTCCGCCGGGAGCAGCTGATTTTGGGAAAAGGCATCCGTGGAGCCCCACAGGAGCAGCGCGATTATCAGAAATGGAAACAGCAGAACGATGCGGGAGTTAGTCATTTGAGCGGGCTTTTTACAGGAAGGGTGAGGCGCCCTGCCTGCGGCGGACACCATTAACAAAGCCGGAATTTAAGCCACCGCACCCAAAAGTCTAAACGGAAATTTCAGGGCGATGCATCCCGAAAGCCATCCTCCTGAAAAAATCAGCTTTCGGCTCCCAGTTCTTTCTGAAGTTTTTTGAGGGATTGCTGAAGGGTTTTGAGTCCGCGGGTTGAGGGATCAAGTCCGGAGAGCCCTTTTTCAAGCTTCGCAAGTTCTTCCAGGGCCTCTGCCGGAATGGCGGCCGCTTCGGCGGCTTTGCTGAGTGCCAGCTGTTTTTCCAGAATCTCTGCAATTTTTTTCGCAGACTGAACCGCTTCCTTATCCTGATTCTTCCGGTTTTCTTCGAGGGCTTCGGAGAATCTGGCCTGCGCCTCCCCGCCTTCCTGAAGCTGCTGCTGATGTGCATCCAACACCGCTTTCAGTTCCGCGGTACGCTTATCGAGGGCTTCATTTACAGATGCGAGCTGCTGCTGCATCGTGTCCTTCAGCTCCTTCTGAGCGGACTCCTGCGCCTGTTCAAGGGCGGCGGTCCGGCCGGTAATTTCCCCGGTGAGGCGTTTTTCAGCTTTTTCAAGCTCATCAGCGGCCGCATCCGCACTGCGCTGCTGTGCGCGGCGCAGGCTGAGGAACAACACCCCAAACACCAGTCCCAAAATGAGCAGGGCTGTCCACAGGCTTGTCGTTGCCCGGCTGAGGCGGCCTGAAAAGGCCTCGCTCAAACTGTCGAGCTGTTCCTCGGTATCGCCGAGGGTTTCGCGAAACTGCGCCTGACTCGCTTCGAGCAGCGTCTGAAACTCCGCGGCCTGCTCGGCGAGCAACCCCTGCAAAATGGCGAGGGAATCGGCCTGCTGCTGCAAGACCGCTTCCAGACCCTGAATCTGACTCCCGGACTGATTCAGCCCGCCCTGCAGCTGTGTGATGCGCTCCTGTAGCGACTCAAATGCGCCGAGCTGTTCCTCAAGATCCCGCTGAAGCCCGCCGAGCTGCTGCTGAAGCAGCTGCTCCAGCGCATTCTGCCTGCCTGAAAGCTGCTCCATCCTGGCGGCGTTTTCCTGCTGCATTGCCCGCAGGCGCTCGTCAAGCTCGATAACAGCGAGCGAATCAGCCGGTGAGGCGGCGCTGTTTCCGGCATGAGCCAAAGAGAAAAAAATCAGCACTATAGCAGCACTAAATTGCGCCGCTGCTTTGCTATTAAGGATGATGCCGGCGATCCGCCCGATACTGCGAACCCCCTTGTGCACCAACAAACCTGCCGAAACCCGTTTCATTATATTTACCATAACCCTGTCGGACCCTAAAGCTGAAGTTGTTGAACTTATACTGTAATTGCGAAGATAAGTAATTGTTTACATTTACACCCACTCAATTGTCATAAAGCCAATTGTTCC
>NZ_JAIUMX010000167.1:0-5715 GCF_022565315.1 Cyclonatronum sp.
GAAACCTGATATTCGCGCGATGCGGCCGCTACACTGAGTTTGCCGGATTCAACTAACCCGACTATTTCCTTGCGTAAACTAACTGAAAATATGCGGTGTTGCCGAAGATATTTTTTAGACATAAAGACTACTCCATGAGTAAAGGTTTATGTCAACCTATTTTAGGCGCTTACAAAAAGCCAAAAGCCAAAAGCCAAAAGCCAAAAGCCAAAAGCCAAAAGCCAAAAGCTAAAAGCTAAAAGCTAAAAGCTAAAAGCCAAAAGCTAAAAGCTAAAAGCTAAAAGCTAAAAGCTAAAAGCCAAAAGCCCTCTCTCAAAGACCCTTCAATTAATTGCTTTTTTTTAGCTAATTTGGTTTGTGTCCTGATCTTTACGTAAGTAAATATTCTTGCTGTGATATCTGCACGTTTGTGTTTTCCGTTTATCTGCCAAACATATGAAGCCTAAGTTGTTGAGCCGTTCCGCACAAAGCTTGTTTCGTTTACAGGAGTCAGCAAGAAGAACGACTCCAACACCACGTATTTCCGGTTTATGTTTCCTTCTTTCTGTGCTGCTTTGCACCACCATAGCCATCAAAGCAGCGCCTGCATTCGTATTCGGAACAGGGTTTTCCACTCAAATACCGGCGGTTTCAGCTGAAACCGGCGGGAATGCAGATATTCCGTTTGCACTAAGGCAAGTACTCAGCAAGTCCCGCCTGATCCCCCAAAACTGGACAACCCGCGATGGTTTGCCGGTAAACGGTCTCGTTGATGTTTCTCAGGATTTGACCGGATACCTGTGGATGACCTCTTACGACGGGATTGTTCGTTTCGACGGGCACAGCTTTACGGTCTTTAATACCACAAGTAACCCCGAAATAAGTACCAACCGCTATCATCATATTTTCCGCGATGACGACGACGCAGGCACCTTGTGGTTCACCGCTGAACATGGCGGCTTGCTTAGGTACCGGGACCACACCTTTACTTTTTTCCGAACCGAATCCGGTTTGCCTCCACGCCTTACGTTCCGTCCTTTCCGCTGGAACGGGCAGCTGCTGGTTACAAGCCCTGATGGCCTTTTTGTTTTTGACGAGATCGAACAAACGTTTAATAAACAAGAGTTAACCGGCGACTCAATCTCCGGTTTGATTTTTAGCATTCTTTTGGGGTACAACAATCATATTTATGTGCAAACCAGCGAGGGCGTTTACCGGGTGAACCAAAACCTGCGTGTGGATACGGTGCTGTTCGACGGCGAAATCCGTGCTGCCGCGAGAATCGTCAGTTACGGTAACAGGATGATAATGCTTGCCAATGGCGAATTTTACAGACTGGTTTCCGGCAACCGGGCTGAGAAATTGGAGATCAGTGGCTGGCAAAACCAAAGCATTATGGGCTTTGCGTTATCAGAGCGCTATGGGTTTATTTCAACAGACACCGGTACTGCGGTATTTAGCCTCGATACAATGCGCATAACGGCTTTTCATCCTTCTCCTTCTGCCGTTAAACCATTAGGAGGAATCAGGGAGCTCATTTACACAGATGAGACAAATCTTTTTTTATTTGTAAGCTTTCTGGGTGAGCTGCTGCTGTACTATAACGGGGTTTTTGAGCTGATCCGCTCCGACACCTTTTCTACAGTACCGGTTATAGCAGGTAGTTTTACAGATAAACAGGGGAATCTCTGGCTCGCTTCCACAACCGACGGCCTCATCTTATTGAAATCCGCTGATGTGTACTCTTTTTGCAGGGAAAAAGGATTGCCGGCCAACAATGTCATCGGTTTTTTTGAAGATTCAGACCATAACCTGTGGATTAATACAAGGGGAGGGAATCTGGTCCGCACATTTCCCGACGGCTCATTAGCTGAAGTTTCTGTTTCAGGAGAAAGCACTTTCGGCCGTGAATTTTATGCGTTTACGCAAACAGCCGACGGTTCGGTTTATGCCACCATAAACCGCTATGGCATAGGAAAACGGAACGGCTCCCATTCGTTTGAACTGCTCGATCTGCCAGGCTTGCCGCCGGGTTCTGAGTTGCGCAGCATGGTAACGGGACCCGACGGATCTGTTTGGTTTGGCAGCTGGGGAGGTTTGTTTAAGCTTCAGAATGACCGTCTGGTAAGTTTCACGCATCAGCAGGCTTTCTCAAGCCTGCTGATTCAGTATCTTGTATTTGATGAATCAGGCGGTTTATGGGTTGCTACTGCTCAGAAGGGCGTTTTTTATTTGAAGGATGATGAACTTCTTCATTATACCAAAGCTGACGGCCTCGGCAACGACTCGGTACGCGGCATTTATCCCGATCGCTATGATCCGGGTACGGTTTGGTTCGCTACGGAGGGCGGCGGCCTGAGCAGGCTAAAAAACGGATTGATAAGCACCGTAACCAAAAGCCAGGGACTTCACCGTAACCTGCTCCACAACATTACGGAAGATTTTTTGGGAAGGCTTTGGATGAGCACCAACAGCGGTATTTTTTATGTGTACAAAGCTGACCTCAATGCTGTGCTTGACGGCCGTTCTTCCTGGGTTTATTCCTACCTGTTTACTGAAAATGAGGGGATGGGGAATGCCGAAGGCAACGGCGGCTTTCAAAACAGCTATCTGCTGCGGCCCGACGGGCTGCTGCTATACGCAACGCAGGGCGGTGTGGCTATATTCGATACTGAACGGATTTCGACAACCCGTGAGGCCGTACGAACGGTTATTGAGGAGCTCACCATTTTATCTGCCGCCGGAAACATCTCCCATAGGTTTCCGGAACGGCTTTATCTGCAATCCGGAAATAATGACTTCACGGTGCGGTTTACCGGAATCAGTATCCGAAATGCTGAACAGCTGCGGTTTCGGTATAAGCTTGAGGGCTACGACCGTGAATGGATGGTTGCGGGTATGCAGCGGCAGCTTACCTATACCAACCTGCCGCCGCGAACCTACACCCTGCTGATTACCACCGATGAACAGTTGGAGACTGAAAATGCGGTTTATGCTTCCCTCACGATTATAATTGAGCCTGCTTTTTATCAGACAGAATGGTTCAGGGCCTTTTTGCTGCTGCTGATGGGCGGGTTCATTTATGCCGGATACCGGTATCGTCTTCGCTATTATCTGCGGCAGGAATTGAACCTGAGCCGAAAAGTTGAGCTGCGTACCCTGGAGCTTAAAGCAGAGAAGGAAGCTGCTCTTGAGGCAAGGTCCCTGATTGAGCAGCAGGCAGGCGAACTGCGTAAGCTGAATGCGGTGAAGGATAAGTTTTTCTCCGTTATTGCGCACGACCTCAAAGGTCCGTTTTCGGGCATGTCCGGGCTTATTGATTTGCTCAATGAGGAGTTTGATGAGATGCCGGATGCGCAGCGAAGAGAGCTGATCGGGCTTCTGTCAGGTGCCGGACAGAATTTTGGGAAACTACTCGACAACCTGCTCAGCTGGGCGAGGATGCAGATTAAACATTCCCAACCGGAGGTTTCAAAACTCGATATCACCGAAGTGATTTCGGAATCGGCCGGGGTGCTGGAGCTCATGATGGATAGAAAGCAGCAAAAGCTGATCAGGCGTCACGAGCAGGCCCCGCTTTGGGTAATGGCCGACCGTAACATGCTTGATACCGTAATCAGAAACCTTCTTGGCAACGCAATCAAGTTTTCGTACGAGCATTCTGTAATTATAATTCAAACCTTTACAGAAGGGAGTTTTGCCTGCATGCGTGTACAGGATCATGGGGCGGGTATCAGTGAAAAGCAGCTGGAAAAGCTGTTTAACCTGGAAACCACCTTTTCCTACAAGGGCACTTCAAATGAGTCCGGCACCGGTCTTGGCCTTATCCTATGCAAGGAAATGCTGGAGGCGATGGGCGGAAGTATTGCCCTCACCAGCAAAGAAGGGGAGGGCACAACCTTCACCTGCAAAATCCCGCTGGCAGATTAGCGGACTTTTATGTGCGAAATTCCGCTGGCAGATTAGCGGAACAGTTTAACGGACCGCGGATTGACCGGATCCGTCGGATTTTGCGGATAACTTTATTTTTAAATGAATTGCCCGAATCTCCCAAACCAGCCCAGCCCCGAACCCCATGAATAGAGCGGGCTTCAGCCCGGCCCAAAAACCCGGCCCCGAAACCCAACCCCATGGTGCCTGTTTACGCCTTCACCCGCTCGGTCATTTTCAGCATTTCCACAATATCATCGCGGGTGAGTTCGCCTCTTGCCTGCAGCGGTTTGCCGAAGCCGTAGGTTGCGATGGTGTAATCGGCTATGGCCTCGAAATCGGCTTCATCCACACCCAGATCGCTCAGGCTTTGGAAAAGTCCGTTGTTTTGCAGCCATTCTTCAAAGCGGTTGATGAAAGCAAGTGAGGCGTAGGACACATCATCCTTATCAATACCGAAAATCCGGTCGCCCAGCTGTGCGAGGCGGTCACGGCAGCGGTCGTGCTGCCACAGCCAGCGGAAGTAGGCCGGGTACAGGGTCGCGAGTCCGCGCCCGTGCGCGATATCGTGATAAAAGCCGCTGATGGCGTGCTCGATCGCATGCAGGATGAAGCCCGATGCTTCACGGCCCGCCTGCTGATAGCCGTTCAGCGCCAGGTTGGATGCCCACAACAGCCGCGCCCGAAGCTCGTAGTTGTCAGGCTCGGCAATCACGAGCGGCAGGGTTTCGACGACGGTTGCGATGATGCCCTCGCTGTAGCGGTCAGCCAGGGGCGAGCGGTTGCCGCCGAGCAGATAGTTTTCAAATACATGGCTGAGGATATCCGAAGCGCCGTCGCGGGTGGTGGCCGGCGGCAGCTCAAGGGTGAACTCGGGGTTCAGCCAGGAAACCGTCGGCTGAAAGAAGGGATAGCTCAGCGGCGATTTGCCGCGCACATCCGGATTGGAAACAACCGAGTGTGGGGTTACTTCGGAGGCCGTAGCAGCCGTTGTCGGGATGCAGGCGATGGGCAGGGCGCCGGTCATGCGGCCCATTTTTGCCCCGCCCAGGGTGTAGGGCCAGATGTCATCATCCTGCGTAACCGCAAGTCCGGCAATGGCTTTGGCGGCATCCATCGCGGAACCTCCGCCCAGGGCAAGAACCACATCACCCTTAAATTCACGCAGCGCAGCCGTAGCCCGGTTGATGGTTGGTGCCAGCGGGTTGGGCTCGATGCCTTCAAACACCAGCAGCTCGCATCCCTGCGCTTCGAGTCCGCGTGATACCCGTGTAAGGTATCCGAGGCGTTTTACGCTTCCTCCGCCAATCACCAGAAAAACTTTTTTACCGAGGGAGGCTACGTGCTCATAAAATTTCTTTTCTTTGCCCAGCCCGAACATCAGCCGGGTACGGATTTGTAAGTCAAAATCTTTCATAAATTTAAGTACAGCAGTAAGTTCAGAATAATTAAGGACGAGTTTCAGAATTTCAGGATTTGGGTAATTTGTTAAATATGCCGGACGATGCCCGCACAGAACCCAAATACAGTTTTGAAAACAAGCGCGGCTTTGTGTATCGTTCTGTGTGAGAAATTACGACGGCAACCGACCGTCATCGGACCCCAAAATGTGAAGCTATCTATGATTCCACCTCTTTTAAGATCGCAGCTGACCGAGCGGGCTGCTGCGCTGAAGCCGCAAATGGTTGAATGGCGGCGCTATCTGCACCGTAATCCCGAAATTAGTTTTAAAGAATTTGAGACCACCAAATGGCTCACGGCCCGCCTTGAGGAAATGGGCTGTGAGGTGCATCATCCTACCGAAAC
>NZ_JAIUMX010000168.1:0-5639 GCF_022565315.1 Cyclonatronum sp.
ATGGCGGCGGCATCGTCGCGGGTTGAGGCGTAGTACACCGCGCTGAGATTTGCCCAGTATGCCGCCGAGAGGCACATCGGGCAGGGTTCGCAGCTGCTGTAGAGCACGGCCCCCGGCAGGTGGAACTGACCCATGCGCCGGCAGGCATCCCGGATGGCCTCAACCTCGGCATGGGCGGTCGGGTCGTTGGCCGAAGTAACGCGGTTGTGTCCGCGCCCGATCACTTCTCCACCGAGCACCACAACGGCCCCGAACGGACCGCCCTCATTGGCGTTCATCCCGCGAAAGCCTTCTTCGCAGGCCATTTCAAGGAAATCCGTATGAGTCATCGCATTCAGGATGTTAGGGGTGAAAGATGCGGCAGGTCGTGCGAGCCCGAGGTAAAAAAGCAGATTAGCGAAGTCGGGGGTTAGTTGCAATCGGCAAAACGGGCTTATCCCTCAACCAGCCGGATGGTACCTTCAATTCGCAGTACATAACCCGTTTCCCGGTAGAATTTCTCCATTCTTTCCATCTGACTGCTTCTGAACCGGGGTTGCTCACTGTTGGCAATGCAGGCTTTCTTTTTTGGGTACTCATTCAGCAAATAGCCCCCTTCAAAATAGTTTATCGTCTGTTTTAGCTGAAGTTCGGCCGTTTTAATCCATTCACTGCCCTTGTCACGGCGCTGTTTCAGCTCTACGAAGATTACTGTTACGGCATAAGTGAGCATTCCGTCGCACCGCTTGCTCATTTTGCCGTCGGCGCGCCTGATGTCAGCACAGTTATCGATAGCAGTAAAAGTTACTGCAAACCGATGCGGGTTTTCGACTACCGCTATCCATCGGTGCTCCTCTTTTGTGTAAGCATACGCACGCCTGCCAGAAGGATGGGGGTCATCACACAGGCCAAATAATGCCGAATCCGTATGATCCTGACATTCGGGGCCGGGGAACTCAGAACTCATTTTCCTGCTGTAATTCTAACAGCTGCGCGAAAAGCTCATTGCTTTCATCAAGTTTTTCATTCAGCTCATTGGCATCAGAGGGCAGCCCGTATTTTGAGCTGAGCCCGCTGATGGTTCCGTATTGCTCATTAAACTGGTAAATGGCAAGGTCATCACCATCAACCGCTGACTTTTCAGGCACAATCAGATTGATTTTTTTCGTAACAAATCCGTTTTGTGCTGTAAGCTTTATACGGTGTGCTTTAGCTGCAAGCGTCAGATAGTTGATCAGAAACGGGCTGTGGGTAGTGAGCAGTAACTTATTGCCGGAGTTCATATTGTTGAGCTCGAGCAGGCTGTAAAGAAGTTTTTGTTGTGAGGAGGGATAAAGATTCTGCTCGGGCTCTTCCACTATATTTATAAATGCTGTTTTGTTGAACTTAGCGGACAGCACCGAAAGAGCGATTCTTTTCTGTTCGTCGCCGAGGCTCTCATTGCTCCAGATTTCTTCGACCCCTTTTTTGAACCGCTGTATTTCCTCACTGCTCATGGGCTCCCGCCCCGACTTACTTTGCTGCCGAACCGTATGCGCTAAATGATGAGAAACCAGATAAAGCGGCACAAGCGACTGAAACCCGCTCGAGGCTTCGGTAAGCCTTACTTTATAGCCTGCGCCTTTCAGATTTAAAGTTTCATTGAGTCTGTCATATTCAAGCTCAGTATCGTTAACCGGAAGTTTAAGCAGGCTTTTCATCTCTTCTTTGGCCTTGTCAAACTCAGTCAGAAACTCCTGAAGGGAAGCGGAAACAAGCTTTAGCTCTTTGGGCGATTTAATATAAGAGAGGAAGTTTCTTTCTGCAGGCACATACATGATTTGGGGAAGAGCATAAGATCTGTTCTTGACTTCTTCAATGAAAAGCGTGCCTGCTTCGAAGGAAATGCGAAAAGCATCCCCCTCATAGCGGATGGAGGTTTCACCCGTTCCGTTCGCTTTGAAATAGTTCTCTAATCTGTGATAGGTGAGGAGCTGATTTTTGAGCTTGTTTTTTCTTTCGAACCATTTTGCGCTGTAATCGCCCCTTACCAGTGCTTTTTCAATCCAGCTGAAAGATGAGATCAGTTTTGCGAGGGTACTTTTCCCCGAGCCCTGATTCCCGATGAAAACGGTCACTTTTTTAAAATCAAGCCAGCCATCATTCTGCTGAAGGCCTTCCTGAATCGGGCCGAAGTATTTAACTCTGATTCTGCTCATCTCTTTACCTTGGTTGAATACTCAAAAAATCATCAGCTGTATTCCAAATCTCTGCCAGTTAAGCAAAAGAGAAATATGTTTAAAGATTAGCGAAGTCGGGGGTTAGTTGCAATCGGAAGCTTTGCCGACTTAACCCAACAGTTTTTGCAGGCCGGTTACAAAATGCCGGAAGCTGACCTGGGCATTTTCACCGGTGCTGATGACCGGCGCGATTGCCCTGGCGCTGGATGTTTTGCCAAATTCCGGAGCAAGACGCTTTAGCTCTTCGCTTCCTGTAAGCTGATCCGGATTGCGGTATTTGGCTTTGGTGCTCAGTTTTGATGCCTTTGACCGCGGATATACTTTTTCTACCGCGCTAAGATCGCCCAGGTACCAGTTTTCGAGCTCGCGGCAGGCAATGCGGATCAGGTGCCGCGGGCTGTTTTCGGTTGTGGTGATGATTTCAGAAATCTGCTGTTTCAGCGCTGTGCAGGAAGCTGAATCCTGATCATGAATTACCACCAGTAAAACTTCCTCCGGGTAATTCCTGTACGCCTGAAGCCTTTTGGGCAAGCGTCTGAGCAGATCCTGTTTTCCTTCGTGCGCATACACAAAACAATTTACACCCGGCCGGAAGGCAGGCGGGAGGATACGGGGCAGCAGTCCGTTCAGAAATACCTGCATAGAAAGCTCTTCCACCAAAATTTCTATGCGTCGGTTCATTCCGGATGGCTTCCCTCAAACATGCCCGACTTCCACAAGTACCCGAGCGGATTGCCGGCCTCGAACTGTGCAGTGATGTACGGATCTTCAGATGCCCGCTTCATGGTGGAGTAGCCTTCCTGTTTAATTACCCAAAAAACTTCTTCAGCAGCAGCAGCATTTAAAAAATCGGGACTGTGTGAGGTGATGAAAACCTGCCCTCCTTTTTGGGCATAGGAGCGGAATTCTTCAAGCAGCTCAGGAAGCAGGGATGGGTAGAGCTGGTTTTCGGGTTCCTCCACGCAAAGCAGCGGATGGGGGTGCGGGTCGTGCAGCATTAGCAGGTACGCAAACATTTTAATGGTGCCGTCTGAAACAAATCGTGCCACAAACGGGTCCTTGAAATTTCCGTCCTGAAAGCGGAGCACAACGCGTCCGTCTTCGGTGAGTCTGGCTTCCACTTTTTGGACCCCGGGCACCCGCCGGGTCATTTTTACCAGAAGTTCATCGAAAGCCTCCCGGTGGTTTTCGAACATGAACTGTGCTACAAGGGCCAGATTGTCGCCTCTTGGCGAGAGATGTTCGGCATATCCGGCTTCCCGAACAGGCCTTGCTTCGGAGATGTGAAAATCAGACACATGCCAGTTTTCAATAAACGTGCGGAAAGCATTGGCGGCTTTAAAACGGTCAAACTGCCCTAACCCTTTGATGGCAAGAATATCGGGGCTGCCGAGTTTTTGTTCTTCCCGGTCAAGCTCTTCGTCCTTTTTGTCGAAATCTTCTTCGTTGGTGATGGCTGTACCCGATCCTTTTGTGAAGTCCAGGAAATGGTACGGGGAGCCGTAGCTGCCCCTTTTGTATTTTAGAACTTCCCGCGCTACAAACGGCCGGCCGTCTTCTTCGCTGATTTCCAGCAGATAGGTAACGAGCCGCTGCCTGCCGCTGATTTCAAGACGGAACTGCAGCTCGATCTCGATATTCCCTTCACTGTCCCGGCTTTTGACCTCTCTGTATCCGCCGCGGCTTGCAAGGGCACTCCGCACATTTCCCTGAAGAGCTTCCGACAGGAAAGCAAAGACTTCAAACAAGGTGGATTTTCCGCTGCCGTTCGCACCTACAAAAATGGCGAGCCGGGGGATATCTTTAACTTCAAGCTGCCGGAAGACCTTGAAATTTTTGAGGCGGAGGGTTTCGATTTTCATGTTGTACCGATCGGAAAAGCGGAGTTGAGCAGAAGGAATGGTTTATGTTGCACACTGCCAAATTAAGGTCTGAGGATGAAATTACAAACCTGTCCCTTCCCGGCTCCCCCTGCTACTCCCCCATTTCCCCGCTGAGCAGCAGCAGTTCGATTTCGCGCAGGCGCAGGGCCTGCCGGATGCGCGTTTGCTGCAGGCGGGCTTCGAGCAGGCTGAGCTGTGCGTCGCGCAGCTCGATGGCGCTGATGCGGCCGGTGCGGGCGGCTTCTTCCGATTCCTGAAACTGCCGCTCCGCTGCCGTTACGGTCTGTGCCGAGAGCTGCAGGGCGCGGCGCTGTGTTTGCAGGGCCGACCAGCTGTTGAGCACATCGGCCTCAACCGAGCGCAGCACCTGAATCCGGTTTTCTTCGCGGCTGCGGCGTTCGATGGCCGCGTTTTGCACCGAGCGGCGGGTGTTGAAGCCGTCGAAGAGCACGTAGCGCAGGTTCACGGAGGCGGTGAAGCCGGTCTGCTCGAGTGAGCGCAGCTGATTGGCGTCGTTTTCCTGATTCTGCCAGCCGTAGCGGCCCTGCAGGCTGAGCTCGGGGAAGCGTCCGCTGCCGGCGAGCTGCTGCTGCACCTCGGCCAGGCTCAGCTCCGTTTGGGAGAGCTTCACCCGAACGTTGTGCTCGAGGGCGCTTTGCAGCAGGCTTTCGAGCAGGAGGGCTTCGCTTGGGTCGTAGCCGTCGTGCAGGGCCGGGGCTTCTCCATCGCTGCGGCTGATTTCCATGCCGAGCAGCAGCTGAAGCCCGCGCCAGGCTTCGTTGAGGGCGTTTTCGGCCTGCTCAACCCGGATCTGATCGTTGCCGAAGTTGACTTCCGCATTGAGCACATCCAGCTGACGCGCCGTGCCGAACTGCTGCGCGTCGCGGGTGCGGGAAAGCCGCAGCTCCGAGCTGCGCAGGTTTTCGCGCTCGATGCGGAGCTGCTCGCCTGCCTCAAGCACCTGAAAGTAGCGCTGTGCCACCTCAAACAGGGTTTGCTCTATGGTGATGCGGGTGCTGAGCTCGGCCAGGCTGCCGAGCTGCTGCAGCTGACGAAAGCGGTAGCGCCCGCTGAAGCCGTCGAAGAGGGTGTAGCGCAGGTTTACCCCGGCCTGAAAGGTGCGGCTTTCGGCGCCGTCCACCGAAATGGCGGTGTTTCCGGCGGCGGGGTCGCCGAAGTTGGCGAGCTCGAGATCGGTGTTGGTTCGGCTGAGCTCGGCGCTGCCGCTAAGCTCGATTACCGGCACCTGACCCGCATTGCCGCGGCTGATGTTGTTCCGGGCCTGTTCGGCGCTGAGCCGTTCGGTACGGATGGCGTGGTTGTGTTCAAGCGCCCGCTCAAAAGCCTGCTCGAGGGTCATCACTTCACTGGCATGCAGGCTGTCGGTCATGGCCGGGCTTAGCGGAGCAGCGGCCTGCCCCGGTGCGGCGGGTGCGGGCGAGGGACCCATCACCCCGATAAAAAGACAGAAAAACGCGAAGAACAGGCCTGAACCCGCTTGAGATGGAAAATGGGGGCGGTTCATCGGAGTTCGGATTTTAGGGTTTCAATGTTTTTG
>NZ_JAIUMX010000169.1:0-5579 GCF_022565315.1 Cyclonatronum sp.
GCTAAGCTGTGCCGCCATGCAGTAGCAGGGCACCCGAAGCCGGTACTGCAAAACGCTGCACAGCGACCCAAACCTGCTATCGGCATGGCGGCGTGAACACGCTGGTAGGTCCCGGATAACCGTGCGGGCCCGTTTCCGAGGCTGTTCGGACCGTTGGGGTGCCGCACGGTTTCCGGGATGACGGGTTGGGGTTTAGGGCACCCGGCGCGGCAGGCCGCGCCGGGCTTGGGGAGGTGGGGTGGCTGAGGTGGTTGCTGCAAAGCTTGGGCTCCTCCGGAGCCGGGCGGTCGAAAAAACCTCCAGGGTTTTTAAAACCTTGGAGGTTTGAGTTCTACATCCAACAAAAAATCCGGCCTGATCCGCTCAATCGGCGTGCCATCCGTGTGCCATCATCGCGCAAGTGTTGTCACACGTTTATCGTGTGGTTTTGCTATTTTGGGGCTGCTTCATCCTTCATCAAAAAAATCAAATCCGTTCATCAATCACCCAAATGGGGTCGGGGGCGGAAGTCCTTCACCCTGCACACGCTTTCGATGCAGCTTGCCCACACAGTCGTTTTTATTGATACCGAGGTCAGTCCGAATCAGCGGAAGGTGACGGATGCGGCTGCGCTGTTCAGTACCGGGCAGGCGTTTCACGGGGCGGACCTGCGGGCGCTGGGGCGTTTCATGGCGGAGGCCGGTTTTCTGTGCGGGCACAACATCATCCGGCATGACCTTGGCTACCTGCAGCATGTGCCGGAAATCCGGGCTTTTGACGAGGCGCGCCTCATCGATACGCTGCTGCTCTCGCCCCTGCTCTTCCCCGAAAAACCATATCACAGGCTGGTGAAAGACGACCGGCTGGCAGGCTCGGAGGAGAACAATCCGCTGAATGACGCGCAAAAGGCGCGGGATCTTTTTTATGATGAGGTTTCAGCCTTCAACCGGCTTGATGCCGTGCGGCAGCGCGTTTATGCGGGCCTGCTGGGCAATCAGCCGGGCTTTGGCGGCTTTTTCAGGCTGCTGGGGCTTGAGGCTTCCGCAAAGGATGCGGCGGAGCTGATCCCGCTTGCCTGGCAGCAGCAGCTTTGTGCGCATGCGCCGCTGCCTGATTTCATCCGCAGTCAGCCGGTTGAGCTGGCTTATGCGCTGGCACTGGCCGATACGCGCAACAGCGACTCCCTGACGCCCCGCTGGGTGCTCAAAAATTTCCCGAAGACCGAGGCTGTTCTCGAGCAGCTCCGGAACCGGCCGTGTGCACCGGGCTGCGCATACTGCCGCCGGATGCTCGACCCCGTACAGGGGCTGCGCCATTTTTTCGGTTATGATGCCTACCGCAGTTTCGACGGGCAGCCGCTGCAGGAGCAGGCCGTGCAGGCGGCGCTCGACGGCGACTCCCTGCTTGCGGTGTTCCCGACCGGTGGCGGCAAATCCCTCACTTTTCAGGTGCCGGCGCTGATGGCCGGCGAGAACACCCGCAGCCTCACTGTCGTAATCTCGCCGCTGCAGTCGCTGATGAAAGATCAGGTCGATAACCTCATCAAAAAGGGCGTCACCCGGGCGGTAACCATCAACGGGCTGCTCGACCCGATTGAGCGGGCCGTCGCCCTGGAGCAGATCGAAAACGGGCAGGCGTGTATGCTGTACATTTCACCGGAATCGCTGCGCTCCTCCACCATCGAGCGCCTGCTCACCGGCCGCAAAATTGTGCGCTTTGTGATCGACGAAGCCCACTGTTTTTCTTCCTGGGGGCAGGATTTCCGCGTCGATTACCTCTACATCGGCAAGTTCATCCGGCGGCTGCAGCAGCTTAAGCAGCTGAGCGACCCCATCCCCGTTTCCTGCTTCACCGCAACCGCAAAGAAGCAGGTGATTGAAGACATCTGCACCTATTTCAGCACCGAATGCGGGCTTCAGCTGCGGATTTTCAAATCCTCGGTGCGGCGCATCAACCTCGCGTATGAGGCCTTCGAAACCGACGACGAAGAGCGCAAATATCAGAAAGTGCGGGAGCTGGTGAGTCAGCATCAGGAGCCGGCCATTGTGTATGTTTCCCGCACGGCGCGCACCACGAAAATTGCGGACCGGCTGAAGCAGGACGGCATAGCCGCGCTGGCTTTTCACGGTCAGATGGATAAGGACGAAAAAACGGCCAATCAGGATGCCTTCATGCGGGGGGAGGTGCAGGTGATGGTCGCAACCTCGGCCTTCGGCATGGGGGTTGACAAGGAGGATGTGCAGCTGGTAATCCATTTCGATATTTCGGATTCGCTCGAAAATTACGTGCAGGAAGCGGGGCGGGCGGGGCGGAATCCCGCGCTGCAGGCGCGCTGTTTCATTCTGTTTAATGAGGAGGACCTCGACAAGCATTTTCTGATGCTCAATCAGACCCGGCTCAGCATTCAGGAAATCAAGCAGGTGTGGCAGGCCGTGAAGCTGGTTACCAAAAACCGGGCTACGGCTTCGCAGTCGGCCCTCGAGCTGGCGCGGAATGCCGGCTGGGACGACAGCGTGAAAGATATCGAAACGCGCGTAAAGACCGCACTCTCGGCTTTGGAGGAATCGGGCTACCTCAGCCGGAAACACAACTCGCCGCGGGTGTACTGCAACAGCATCCTCCCCAAAACCGCGCAGGAGGCCATCGATATGGTTGAGGCCTCGGGACGCTTCACCCTAAAACAAAAGACCGACGCGGTGCGCATCCTCAAAAGTCTGTACTCGGCCAAAAGCCGCACTTCGCCCGAAGATGAAACCGCCGAGAGCCGGGTCGATTACCTCTCCGACCGCCTGGCCATCCCCGCGAAAGATGTGATTTCCATCGTGCAGCTGCTGCGCGAAATCGACGTGCTTGCCGATGCCAAAGACCTCTCGCTGCACCTGCAGCAGGGCGAGCGCGAAAACCGCTCGCTGGGCATCCTCAGCGATTTTATCGAGACGGAGCGCTTCCTGCTGGCACGTGTGAAGGAAAAACAGAAGCACGACCTCCGGGAGCTGAGTGAAGCCCTTGAGTTGGAAAGCGGCGTGAAGGGCGGCATCAAAAGAATCAAAACCCTCATTTATTACTGGTCGGTAAAAAGCCATGCGCAGCATAAATGGCAGCATGAGCGCAAAGCCGTAGCCCTGGCGCTCACGGGTCAGGCAGAGGCCTTCGCAAAAACCATGCAGAAGCGGCACGAGCTTGCGCGCTTTATGCTGCAGTTTCTTTTTGGGAAGGCGGCCCAAAATGCGGCAGCTTCCGGCGGCGATACCCCGGCTCGCAGCCATCTGCGGGCTGATTTTTCGGTGAAGGAGATGCTCGAAGCCTGGCAGCAGCACATCCGCGGGGACCTGATTGCGGAGGAAGCGCAGAGCCATGAGATTGAGGAAGCGCTGTTTTACCTCAGCCGCATCGGCGCGGTCACCATTGACGGCAGCTTCATTGTGATTTACAACCGCCTCACCCTTGAGCGGCTGGAAACCGATCAGCGAGTGCGCTACAAAAAGCAGGATTACACCCGCCTCGAGCAGCATTATCAGCAGAAAACCGAGCAGATTCACATCGTGGGGGAATACGCGAAACGACTGCTGAAGGACTACCGCGACGCTTTGGAATTTGTGAATGATTACTTCGAGCTCGACTATGAGGTTTTCCTGAGCAGGTATTTCGGCAGCAGCCGGCGGGAAATTACGCGGACCATTACGCCGGGCAAGTTCAAAAAACTGTTCGGGGCGCTTTCGCCGCGGCAGCTCAGCATTGTGAAAGAGCAGACACACCCCTATGTGGCCGTTGCTGCGGGGCCCGGCAGCGGCAAGACACGCGTGCTCGTGCACAAACTCGCCGCCCTGCTGCTCACCGAAGATGTGAAGCAGGATCAGCTGCTGATGCTCACCTTTTCGCGGGCTGCGGCGCTGGAATTCAAAATGAGGCTGCGCGAGCTGATCGGCAACGCGGCACACTTTGTGAAAATCACCACATTCCACTCCTACTGTTTTGAGCTCTCGGGCAGGCTCGGAAATCTCGAAAAAGCCGACAAAGTGATCCCCGAAACGGTCGCCAAGATCAAATCAGGCGAAATCGAACGGAGTCAGATTACAAAATCCGTGCTCGTGATTGATGAGGCGCAGGACATGGATGAAAACGAATTCGCCCTCATCAAGGCGCTGATGCAGGCTAACGAGGAGATGCGGGTTGTTGCCGTCGGGGATGACGACCAAAACATTTACGCCTTCCGCGGCTCTGACTCCCGCTACTTTGCGAAATTCTGGCATCACCGGGAGCGGACCGCGCAGTTTGAAATGACGGAAAACTACCGGAGTGCAGCCATCATCACCCAATTCGGGAACCGTTTCGTTCGCACCATCAGCCAAAGGATGAAAACGACGCCGATTCACTCCAAAGTTGATTTTTCGGGGGAGCTGCACTACACCCGCTACCGCATGGAAAGCCGGCTCATCCTGCCGGTAAGCGATGCCGTTTGGCAAAACGGCATCAGCGGCACTACCGCCGTACTGACCCGCACCAACGAAGAGGCCCTGCTCCTCAACTCCCTGCTGCGCCGCAAGGGGCTGCCCTCGCGGCTGATTCAGAGCAATGAGGGCTTCAGCCTGTACAGCCTGCGGGAAATCCGCTTTTTTGTGGAAACGCTGCAGCCCGAGGAGGGCATCTTCACCATCACCGCTGAAGAATGGGAGGAAGCCGTCCGGAAAACGAAGCTGACCTTCAGCGGCAGCACACAGCTCGAAACCTGCCTGCAGGTGCTCGGCAGCTTTCGGAACAGCAGCGGCAAAACGCTGTACCGCAACGATTTAATTCAGCATCTGAAGGAATCGCAGCTCGATGACTATCTGCAGCAGCGGGAAGGCAGCGTGCTCGTTTCGACCATGCATAAAGCCAAGGGCCGCGAGTTCGATACGGTTTATGTGCTGTTCGAACGGGCTGTGCCTTCCGATGATGAAGAGCGGCGGCTGCTTTATGTGGCCTTCACCCGGGCGCGGAAGAGGCTTTATCTGCACGTTAACTCGGATTACTTCGAAAGCCTGCTGCCTGACGGCGCGATTTTATCGGAAGATGACACCCGCTACCCCGAGCCGGACCTCCTCAGCGAACAGCTCACTCACAAAGACGTGTGGCTCGGATTTTTCCGTTCAAAGGCGGCCGCGGTTTCCCGGCTGAAAAGCGGCGATCAGCTGCGCTGCAAGGGGGAGTGCCTGCTGAATGAAAACGGGGCGGAAGTCATCCGGTTTTCAAGAAAATATCAGGAAACCATCAGACGGCATGAAGCCCGCGGATTTCAGCTGAAGCAGGCCGAAGTCGCCTTTGTGGTGTGGTGGCAGCCGCCGGACGAGGGCCTTGCTGTTGCTGCTGCTCCCGCTGCTTCTGCAAATTCTGATACTTTGGATGCATCCGAAGCTTCAAAACCAAACGGGCAACTGCTTCAGACCACTAAACAGCCTGAAATCCTGATCGTGCTGCCGCGGCTGCTTTATGTGAGGGCTGAGCAGCCATCACCCTTTACGCCAACTGCAGAATCCGGGAGTGTAAGGACGCAACACAATAAAGGGTAATCAGGCCGCATCCTGAGGCGCGCCTAACGGAAAGCTGACGCGCATGAGGGTGCC
>NZ_JAIUMX010000170.1:0-5565 GCF_022565315.1 Cyclonatronum sp.
CGGGCGAGCGGGTTCTCGACATCCAGCGTGCCTTCCACAGAGCGAATTACATCCTCAACCTGAAAAGATAATTCCGCAATCTGATCGAGACGCTCACCCAGCACCCGTATTTCGATGGGCGCGTTGAACGGCGCGCCGTTTACAAACTCTCTGAACGTAATTTTGGCCCCTGGATAGCGCTGAAAAGCCGTCCGGAACTGATCCAGGGTTTCATAAAACCGCGCAGGATTCCAATCTTCAAAACGAACCAGCAGCTGCCCGTGATTACTCTTGTACGATTCGGGTATCCGGTTGTAGTAAATCTGCGGGTTACCGTGTCCGGCGTTTGACGTGTATGCCTGCACGTAGGCCGTGGTATCCAGCACGCTTTCCACAAACCGAACCGCACGGTCGGTTTCGTCGATATTGGAACCTGCGGGTAAATCAACCTCAATAAGCAGCAGCGGTTTATCGGCTGTGGGGAAGAAGCTCACACCGATGAACGGAAACAGCATCAGGCTTCCGACAAACAGCGCAACAGCCGCCGAAAATACGATTCCTTTATAGCGCAAGGCCGTATTCAGCGACGGACGATACGCACGCCGGATTACCCTTTGAATAAAGCGGTCGAACCAGCCCGGCTTGTCTTCAGCCTTTTCCTTCAGCACGCGGGTGGAGAGGATGGGAATCAGAATGAGCGCAAGCAGAAGCGAGGTGACCAGCACAAAAATCACGGTTAATGGCAGCGAGCGCAGGAACTCGCCCGGTCCGCTTTGGATCATCGCAAGCGGGGCAAACGCCAGAATGGTCGTGACCGTGGAGCTGATTATCGCGTACCCCACTTCAGAGGTGCCTTTAACCGCGGCATCCACCAGGCTGTAGCCGTTTTTCTGATAGCGCACGATGTTTTCGACCACCACAATGCCGTTATCTACCAGCAGACCCAGGGCGATAACCAGCGCCGCGATGGATATCTGCTGCAGCCCAAATCCCGCGAAATACAGCATCCCGATGCCAATTATCATAGCAATCGGAATTACGGTAATGGTGATGAAGGATGAACGTATGCCCAGAAATACGAAGATGACGATGGAAACGAGCAGCATCCCCTGCATCAGATTCCAGAAAAATCCGCTGATGCGCTCATCTACGGCTGACGCCTGCTCGAATGCGACTTCCAGGGAAATGTCGGCTGGCAGTTGGGTGCGAAACTGCTCAAGCGCTGCCATAATTTCGGCAGTCACCTGCACCATGTTTTTGCCCGGCTCGCGCTTCACGGTCACAAAAACGGCCCGCTCGCCATTATAGCGGCCCATCCATCGGATGTCCTCATGGGCGTAGTACACGTTTGCCAGGCTTCCGATGGTCACCGTGTGATTTGCACCGGCCGCCACGGGAATGCGCCTGATTTCCTCCAGCGACCCCAGACTTCCGCTGCTTTGCACCGTTAGGCTGCGCGAACCGGCCTTCAGGTTTCCGCCCGGAATATTGGCGTTATGATCTGCCAGAGCGGCAAGCATAATGTCCAATGAGATGTTCTGTTCGGCCATGCGTTCGAAATCGGCCGCAATCCGGATTTCCTCTTCGGGCAGGGCTTCCGTGTCGGTTTTCTTTACGCCATCGATGCGGGAAATTACGCGCTCCAGCTCATCGGCAACCCGCTCCATTTCACGGTACGTAGCGGTTTCTGAAACCAGCGCGAGCTGCATAATGCTGGTAAAGTTTTCCGGCTTGAACTGCTCGATGGTGAGTTCCAGTAAGTTTTCGGGAAGCTCATTCCGGATCGCATTCACCTCACGGAAAATTTCATCCAGCTTTCGTTCGTAATCGAGGCCAAATTTTGCTTCAATCTGAAAAATGGCGATGCCTTCGTCAATCAGGGTGATGACTTCGGCGATGTCATCCAAATCCTCAAGGGCATCTTCGATGGGTTTTACGACGAGCTCTTCCATATCGGCCGGACTCGTGCCCGGCAGCAGCGCCGTTATCGAGAAACTCGGCAGCGAAAGATCGGGGTCTTCTGTTCGCGGCATCACATTGATGGCGTACACGCCCACAATACAGGCGATGAAAACCATCACCAGAATAAAGCGGAAGTTTCGGATGGAGCTTTCGGGCAGCCTCATGGATTCACCCCGCCATCAGCTGCAATACGTGAACCGGGCCGCAGGTAGGCCGAGCCGCGGGTAATGACCCGACTGACTCCGTTGAGCTCAGCGGCGGATACCCAAAAGGCATCATCGCCAATATGGAGCGGACGCACTCTCAGGCGTTCGGCGCTTCGGTTATCGGTTGCTGGCGCGTAAATCCAGACGTCGAGTCCGTCGGCTTCCACCAGCGCGCTGAGCGGAACCGGCACCAGTTCTCGCGCATCTTCCGGCTGCAGTTTGCCGCTTACGATAAAGCCGTTTCGCAAATTATTCCCTGCAGTGTCCAGCGTTATTTCAACCTCAAAAACACCCGTGCGCGCATGCGCTTCAGAGGCAATACGCGAAATTCGTCCATTGAACTCCGTTCCGGGATGGGCACTTGTTGTGAACACGGCCGCATCACCAGGTTGTAATCGCTGCACATCGCGGTCGCTCACACCCGCCATCACAACCGTCGAGCCCGTGCCGGACTGACCCAGCCGGAATACCACCTGACCCTGACTGACCTGCTCGTTTACCTCAGCCCGCTTTTGAAGCACAACTCCATCCGCCGGCGCAGTAATGGAAGCCCGCTCCTGATTGAAAAGCGCAACATCCAGCTCGGCCCGGAAAATATCCCGAAGCGTCTTTTGATCCTCCAGCTGCTCCAGCGTAGCCGCATCATCGGCGAAGAGATTCTCCAGCCGGCTCAGGTCACGCAGGCTTTTTTGATACAGATTTTCAGCCCGGAGCACCATGGCGTCGGTTTCCCGGCGGTTGATTGCCGCAAGAAGCTGACCTTTCCGCACGCGGTCTCCTTCATCCACCAGAAGCTCCTCGATAAAGCCGCCCGTTCGGAATGAAAGATCAAAGGAAGTGGCCGAGGAAACGCGTCCGGTTACAAAAACCGGAATCGATCCGGCGGCAGGTTCGAGCTGCTGAATTTCCACATAGACCGGAGCAGGCTCCTGAACACCGGTTTCGGTTTTCACCTCGGTGCAGGCTGCGAGAGCCAGGAATGCCGCAGAGCCGAAAAGCCATCCCGCCACGGAGAAAAAGGATGTTGGTATAAATGATGACATCATGTTACGATTTTGATTTATGAATGAAGATGAATTAGCGGCCGGTTTCGCGGTCAAGCACGGCTTCGGCGGATTTAAGCTGATAGCGGGCAAGGCTGGCGCTCAGTCGGGCCCGGGTGTACATATCCTGAGCGCGGAGATACTCTACCAGCAGGGCACTGTTTTCCTCATACCTCCGCTTCACGATTCTGAAGCCAGCTTCAGCTGCTTCGAGTCCGGCAATGGCGGCCTGTTCTCTGACCTCAGCGGCCGTTACGGCATTTCGGGCGTCGGCAACACGAAGCTGAATTTCCTGCTCCAGCTCCCGGTAGCGGTTGTTGATCTGATTCAGCTCAATGCGTGAGCGGGCGATTTTCTCCCGGTTCTGAAAGCCCCGAAACAGGCTCCAGCGCATCCCAAACTGAACAAACCAGAAATCCTGATCCGAATTGAAGGTGTAATTCCTGCCCTGATATCCCAGATCTCCCACCACAAAAAGATCCGGAATGGCCGTAGCGCGATTCATGGACAGCAGGTTTGTGGCGGCGGCCCGGCTTGCGGATAGCTCGGCAAATTCGGGCCTGACCAGCAGGGAAGTTTCCTGAAGAAGCTGCGCTTCCGGATAGTCGCCCCGGGATTCGAAGTAGGCATCATCTCTCAGGATGGGAGCCGTGAGCTCACGGTTCAAAAGCTGATTAAACCGGGCCTGTGCTGTTTGCTGCCTGCGACGGGCTTCGGCGATAGTGCCGTCCAGCTCGGTGAGTTCGAATTCGGCAGTAAACTTCTGATCGATGGTGGCCTTTCCGTTTCGAACCAGCGATTCGGTGGTTCGAACCAGCTCCTGCACCAGCTCCCGGTTGGATTCCAGAATCGCCAGCTGATCGGTCGAGGCAAAATAGTTGTGATAGCTCAGCCGGATTTCTTTAATCAGCTCGTTTTCGACCGCCTTGAGCCTTGCCTCCCTGGCCGAAACCAGATCCCGCTGCGCCCGGTAGCTGAAATAGATATCCGAATTAAACAGCGGCTGAACAATGCGGATTTTGGTTTCATGAAAATTATCGGGCAACAGCTGCTCATTCACGTTCTCCAGATTGGTGGGGAAGCGCTGCGTTCCTGTCAGCTCATTCAGCGTGCCGTACACCGGATTGAACAAATCGCCCAGCGGGAAACCGATCGTTCTCCCGCCCGATGCCAGCGAATAGGAAGCTTCGAGGGAAACCTCCGGCATGAAGCGTCCGCGGGCCGAACGAAGCTCCGAAGCAGCCGTTTCGCGGTCGAGCATCGCATTCAGCAGCGTCAGATTGCTTTCAACGCCCTGCGCTGTGTATTCCTGCAGTACGCCGTTTTGCTGCGCCTGCGCGGGGGAATAGGCTAATATAATCAGCAGTAAACAGGCTGGAAAAAGCTTCCCCCAGATTTTGTAAACACCATTTTTTATTTGAACACTGTTCATTTTTAGATAAAAAAATTTTAGACGTTGCTGATGATGTGATTAAACGAGTTAAGAGCATCCTGAAGAAGCTCATTTTGGTCTTTACCGGTGTACATTTCAAGCCTGCAGCGAATTTGGAGCGCAACCATGCCGTGAACCTGCCCCCATATCATGAGTGAAAGAACGATGGGGTCATGCCCCTGAAAATGCCCATTCTTCATGCATTCCTGAATGACTTCCACAAGTACGCCGTGGCTTTGGTGACCATCTTCCCAATGTTCCCCCTCTTCCAGCGACTTCAGCGGATCGGGCATAATGAACATGAGGTCGTAGTAAGCGGGATGGTCTTTGGCAAAAAGCAGATACTGCCTGCCAAGAACCTGAAGCCGCTCCATCGGATCTTCAATTTTGCGCACTTCGCTCAGATACTGATAAAAGATGCGGAAACCGGTTGTGCTGATTTCAAACATCAGCTCGTCCTTATCCTTGAAGTAACGGTAAATCGTACCCGGACTATAGTCGATCGCCTTGGCAATGGCCCGCATGCTGGTACTTTCGTAGCCCTGCTTGCGGAACATATCGGCAGCGGTCTTCAGGATAAGCTCCTTCAGCTCGCGTTTTTCTCTTTCTTTTCGATCTTCTATAGTCATAGGTTGTTTTCTTTGAACGCTGTAATATAAATGAACACCGTTCATTTATGCAAGACTTATTTTATTTTTTTTCAAGATACTGTTCCTGCGGATAATTCAGCAGGATGCTTGTTTGAATATTTTGGTACCTGAATGTGTGAGGTGGCTGGCTTTTGGCTTTTGGCTTTTGGCTTTTGGCTTTTTGTAGATTGTAGATGCCTAAATACGGTTGACGTTTTTAATTAACATTAAGCATTTTTGGATCGGTCAGTTTTGACCAGATTTTGACCTGATAGTCAGGGAAATTACCCTGATTCAGCTCTTTGACAAATTGA
>NZ_JAIUMX010000171.1:0-5300 GCF_022565315.1 Cyclonatronum sp.
GGGAGCTCTCCGCAGGTTTGGGAAGTTTCACAAGCACGAAAGACCGTGATGTGCACGGGGTTTTCCCCCTCCATCCCAAAAAAAATCCGGAGACAAGGCATGGCCTGTAACGGTTTTTGGGTTGGTGGTTTTGATGTTTTATTTCCAAAAAAAAAGGCACACGCAGCAAAGCTACGGTGCCTTTTTTGATTTTTTTGGGGCTCAGATCGTGCTTACACGTCGAACTTGATGCCCTGTGCCAGCGGGAGGCTCGTGCCCCAGTTTGTGGTGTTGGTCTGCCGGCGCATGTAGGCTTTCCAGGCATCGGAGCCGGACTCGCGCCCGCCGCCGGTCTCTTTTTCGCCCCCGAAAGCGCCGCCGATTTCCGCGCCGCTTGTGCCGATGTTCACATTGGCGATGCCGCAATCGGAGCCACGGTGGCTCAGGAAGTTTTCGGCCTCACGCATGTTGAGGGTAAAGATGGCCGAGCTGAGGCCCTGTTTCACGCCGTTGTGCAGGGCAATGGCTTCATCAAGGGTTTTGTATTTTATGAGGTACAGGATGGGCGCGAAGGTTTCGCGCTGAACAACTTCGTACTCGTTTTTGACTTCGCAAACGGCAGGGCGCACGTAGAGGCCGTTTTCGTAGCCATCCCCTTCGAGTACTTCACCGCCAAAGAGCACGGTGCCGCCTTCTTCTTTCACCTGTGCGAGTGCGCGCTGCATGGCGTCAACGGCGTCTTTGTCGATGAGCGGACCAACGAGGGTGTCCGGCTCGAGCGGGCTGCCGATGCGGATCATGCGGTAGATTTCGAGCAGGCGCTCTTTCACCTGATCGTACACGTTTTCCTGAATGATGATGCGGCGGGTGCTCGTGCAGCGCTGACCCGCGGTGCCTACGGCGCCAAAAACGGTCGCGCGCACGGCCATTTCGAGATCGGCCTGATCGCTGATGATGATGGCGTTGTTGCCGCCCAGCTCGAGGATGGTTTTGCCGAGGCGCTTACCCACAACCTGCGCTACTTCCTTGCCCATGCGGGTGGAGCCGGTCGCGGAAATGAGGGGTACGCGCTCGTCTTCGGTCATCCACCCGCCCACGGTGCGGTCGCCGGTGATGAGGTTGAAAATGCCTTCGGGCAGATTGTTTTCTTTGAGCACATCAGCCACGATATTCTGGCAGGCAACGGCGGTGAGCGGGGTTTTTTCGGAAGGTTTCCAAATGCATACATCGCCGCAAACGGCGGCGATCATGGCGTTCCAGCTCCACACGGCAACCGGGAAGTTGAAGGCGCTGATGATGCCCACCGCGCCCAGCGGGTGCCACTGCTCGTACATGCGGTGCTCGGGCCGTTCGGAGTGCATGGTGAGGCCGTACAGCTGACGCGAAAGCCCGACGGCAAAATCGCAGATGTCGATCATTTCCTGCACTTCGCCCAGGCCTTCCTGATAGATTTTGCCCATTTCCCAGCTCACGAGCTGGCCGAGGTCGTCTTTGTGCCGGCGCAGGGCGTCGCCGATCTGCCGCACGATTTCGCCGCGCTGCGGGGCCGGCATCATGTGCCAGGTTGCAAAAGCCTGCTGTGCGGCCTGCACAACCTGCTCGTATTCTTCGCGGGTTGTAACCGAAACCTCGCCGATCACGGAGCCATCGGCGGGGGAGTAGCTGGTAATTTTCTCGGAACCGGAATCGCTGCCTAAATGCTGCTGCCCGGTAGAGGTGCCAAAATTGAAGCCCTGAAGGCCAAGGTTGGATAAAAATTGCATAGGTCGATCAAAATAAATGGTTCGAAGGAGCCCGAAAACCGCGGCCCCTGATGAAAGTCTTTGTCTGCCCGTAAATTAGGGCAGTATGCCGCAAATACCAACGAAAGAAAACGGGGCTGGGGCGGCGGCGGCGTCGTTGCGAGCGTGTGTACCATTTGGTTGAGCCGTTCCTTATACCTAATACCCATTGAAAGGGCAAGCTTGTATATTGGGATATCTGACAGCTCATAAATCCGACAAACCATGAAATTTAAAGATCTTCTCGAAACGGCTAAATCAGAATTAAAAGATCTAAGCACGGTCGAAAATCCCGATTTTCGTTTAGAACAAGCTGTTTACAACAAAGAGAAAGACATCTGGGAAGTTGTGGTGTCATATCTCGTTCCGAACACTAATCTTAAGCAAATACCGATTGTAGAAGATTCTTATGCTTTGAAATTCGACCGCATTTATAAAAAATTAGAGATCGATAAAAGAAAGACAGTTCTCGGACTGTATATCTTTGATAATGGGTGATACTCATTAATACCAAAGCAGCTTTGGCACCCGCTTTCCATGCGGGTTTTGTATATTGCCCCCGAATCCTTCAACTTTAAAAAAGAAAACCATTCAGACGATGAAAATTGCCATCAACACAGGCGGCGGTGATGCGCCGGGACTCAATGCGGTAATCCGCTCAGCTACCAAGGCAGCCCTGCGGCGGGGCTGGGAAGTGGTGGGCCTCAGAAACGGCTACGCTTCTTTATATACCGATAACCCGGGCGAGCCGCTTACGCATGAAGCCGTAAAGGGCATCACCATGCAGGGCGGTACGATTTTGGGGGCCGCGAACCGCGGGAATCCGTTCGAGATTCCGGTGCTTCAGCCCGATGGCAGCTACATTTATGTTGATAAATCGGATCAGGTGGTTTCCAAGCTTGCGGAGATGGGCGTTGATGCGGTCGTTGCCATCGGCGGCGACGGCTCCATGCATCTCGCCCACCGGCTTTCGGAGAAAGGTCTCAAAATTGTGGGCGTGCCCAAAACGATTGATAACGACCTTGTGGGCTGCGACACAACCCTGGGGTTTGATACGGCCTGCTCGATTGCGACCGAAGCCATCGACCGCATTTCCACAACGGCCGAATCGCATCAGCGGGCCATGATTGTGGAGGTGATGGGCCGCTACGCCGGCTGGATTGCCCTGCACTCGGGTCTCGCTTCTTCCGCTGATGTGATCCTCATCCCCGAAATTCCCTTCACCCTCGATTCCGTCATCAAAAAACTGGATGACCTGAAGAAGCACGGGAAAGAACACGCGCTTATCGTTGTGGCTGAAGGCGCCAAGCTCAAAGATGGCGCCCATTTCGTAAAAGGCAAGCAGGTGGGTCAGGCGGAGCTGCTGGGCGGCGCCGCGGCCTGGCTCGAAAAAGAAATTATGGCCCGCACCGGACAGGAAACCCGCTCCGTAATTCTCGGGCATCAGCAGCGGGGCGGCCGGCCGAGTATTTACGACCGGCTCATTTCGCTTCGTTTCGGGGCCGAAGCCATCCGCGCGATTGAGGTAGGCGATTTCAACAAGCTCGTGGTGATGAAAGAAAACGAGCTTCGGCGCATCCCGATAGCTGATGTGGCCGGCAAGTTCAAAACCGTGCCGCTCGACAGCGACACCATCATGACGGCACGCGATATCGGGATTTGTCTGGGAGATTAGGTCACGCCCGGAAACACATCACCCTGTAAAAAACAAAGCGGGAAAGGAAAGCACTTTGGCTCCCTTTCCCGCTTTTTGTTTTTGGCCGGAAATCAGATCAGGCCTGCATCATCCTGAATGATCAAAAGAAGCCGAGGGCGTTCTTGTTATAGGAGATGAGCAGGTTTTTGGTTTGGCGGTAGTGCGCGAGCATCATCTTGTGGTTTTCGCGCCCGAAGCCGGACTTTTTGTAGCCGCCGAAGGCCGCATGTGCCGGGTACAGGTGGTAGCAGTTCACCCAAACGCGGCCGGCTTTGATCTGCCGGGGCACCTGATACGCCTGATGCATGTCGCGGGTGAAAACGCCGGCCCCGAGGCCGTACATGGTGTCGTTGGCAATGGCGAGGGCTTCGGCCTCATCTTTGAAGGTGGTGAGGGAAGCGACCGGGCCGAAAATTTCCTCCTGGAAAATCCGCATGCTGTTGTCGCCCTTGAAAACGGTAGGCTCCACGTAGTAGCCCTCATCGATTCCGTTTCCGGCCGTTTGCCAGGCCTGTCCGCCAACGAGCACTTCCGCATTTTCGGCACAGCCGATGTTGATATAGTTCATGATTTTATCGAACTGCTCTTTGGAAGCCTGTGCGCCAACCATGGTGGTGTCATCAAGCGGGTGACCGCGGCGGATTTTGCGCACGCGTTCCACGAGTTTTGCGATGAAGGCTTCGGCTATGTCTTCCTGCACCAGAATGCGGGAGGGGCAGGTACACACTTCCCCCTGATTGAGCGCGAACAGGGCCGCACCTTCGAGGCACTTATCGAGGAAGGCATCGTCGGCATCCATCACGCTGCTGAAGAAAATGTTGGGGCTTTTGCCGCCAAGCTCGAGCGTAACCGGAATCAGGTTTTGGGAAGCGTACTGCATGATAAGCTGCCCGGTTGAGGTTTCGCCGGTGAAGGCGACCTTGGCAATACGCTCTGACTGCGCGAGCGGTTTGCCGGCTTCGGTGCCAAAGCCGTTCACGACGTTCAGCACGCCCGGCGGCAGCAGGTCACCGATCAGCTCCATAAGGCACATAATGCTGATGGGGGTTTGCTCGGCGGGTTTGATGACCGTGCAGTTTCCGGCGGCAAGGGCCGGAGCGAGTTTCCAGGTAGCCATCAGAATCGGGAAATTCCAGGGGATGATCTGCCCCACAACGCCCAGCGGCTCGGGGATGAGCATGCTCACGGTGTGCTCGTCGAGCTCGGCAACGCTGCCCTCTTCGGCGCGGATTACACCCGCAAAATAGCGGAAGTGATCGATGGCCAGCGGGAGGTCGGCATTCAGGGTTTCGCGTACGGCCTTGCCGTTATCGACGGTTTCCACACGGGCGAGGTACTCGAGGTTCTCCTCCATGCGGTCGGCAATTTTGTTGAGGATAATGGCCCGCTCGGTGGGTGAAGTGCGGCCCCAGGCATCGGCAGCGGCGTGCGCGGCATCGAGTGCCATCTCAATGTCTTTTTCGTTGGAGCGGGCAGCCTTCGCAAAAGGCTTGCCATCGATAGGGGAGATGGCATCGAAGTATTCGCCATCAACCGGCGGCACAAATTTGCCGTTAATAAAGTTGTCGTACTTTTCTTTGAAGTCAGGATAAGCGTGTAGCATAATGATTGATTCCTTTGTTTAGTTGGTAAAAAAGCGCTTTTATTGCGGCCTGCTGCTATGATACCCAATCGGAGGCGCAAAAAATTGCACCATCGTGCCAAAGAATCGCGGAATTGTGCCAAAAAGTGCAGCAGTGTTGACTTTCGGTCTCCCGCCCGTCCGGAATGCCAGCCTTTTAAACAGTCCGGAAATTCAGTATTGTTTTGAAGCCCGCTTGAGGAAACGTAAACAACGATATAAC
>NZ_JAIUMX010000172.1:0-5222 GCF_022565315.1 Cyclonatronum sp.
CGTCGGGCGTTTTCGAACTCTTCATCCCGCAGGTAGAGATAGGTGAGAATCATGAGGGCATCGATGCTCACATGGGTGCCGGCATTGGCGGCTTCCTCAAGTTGTTCAAAGCCGGCTTCACGGTCGCCGGTGAGGCCGGCAAAGCTGGTAAGCCACCGCACTTCAGAGGGGATGGTGCCCATCATATAGTTAAAAACGCCGCGCCCCATCTGTGCGTTAGGGTCGTTGGAGTTGAGGGCGAGCAGCTGACGTGTGTAGCCAAAGCCGGTCATAGCGCTGCGGATTGCGGTGCGAAACTCGCGCTCAGAAGCTGCAACGAGGCTGCGGTACCCGTGCAGCCCGCTGAGCAGCAGCACGGTTGAGGTGTCATTGCGGGCCGTGCGCAGATGCCGCTCGGAAATATCGATGGCCCGCTCGGAGCGATGCAGAAAGCTTCGTGCGTCTTCCGGCTGCGAGCCCGCAAAGAAGTAGGCCCAGAACGGGATCATCGAGTCGTAAAAGTAAACCGTAGGCTCAGCGGGATGATCGGACTTCAGCTGGTTGAGTAAATCCTGAGCTGTTAGCCAGTCGCTGGCGTAAAAAGCGTGTATGGCGTTATGCAGGCGTTCATCAGCAAAAACGCCTGCGTTTTTGCCGTTTTCAGAAGCAGCAGATTCGGAAGCCATAAACAGCGAACAGCAAAGGGTGAACAGGCAAAAAAACAAAAATCGGGCGTGTGCCATGGAAAAAGTAAAACTCAGAATCAGTATAAGGGTAATAAAACCGTTGCATTGCGCACCATGAACGAACCAGGCCTGATTTTATTCGGATGCCGGATTCGGAAAAAATCAGATTTATGGCTTAGTCGTCGAAGCGGCCGTCGGCAAGTTTGCCTTCTGTACTTGCAACAGCTACGGCAACAGCGGCATCCCCGGTTATGTTCACAGCGGTGCGGCACATATCCAGAATACGGTCAACACCCAAAATGAGCGCGATGCCTTCAACGGGCACCTGTACGGAATTGAGCACAATTACGAGCATAATGATGCCTGCACCCGGCACGCCTGCCGCGCCAATGGAGGCAAGGGTGGCTGTAAGCACAATGGTGAGCTGCTGGGCGAGGCTGAGGTCCATCCCGACAGCCTGTGCGATGAAAACAGCCGCAACGGCCTGGTACAGGCTGGTACCATCCATATTAATAGTGGCGCCAACCGGCAGCACGAAGCTTGCGACTTCTTCCTCAACACCCAGGTTTTTCTCTACACGTTCCATGGTAACGGGCAGCGTTGCCGCGCTTGAGCTTGTGCTGAATCCCAGCAGGATGGCCGGGCGAATACCGCGCAGGAAATTGCGGAGTTTCATGGTGCTGAAGATCTTAAACAGCACAAAATAAACCAGGTGCATGTGCACAAGCAGGCCGATAATAACCGCAAGGGAGTACCAGCCAAGGGCTTTGAGCAGATTGAATGCCCGGCCAAGGTCGTCGCCCGCCAGGTCGATGATTACCGCGGAAAGCAGCGCGAATACCCCGTATGGTGCCAGCAGCATGATGTAATCCACAATTTTGATGATCACATCATTAAAACCGTCGAAAAAGCCGACCAGCTGTGCGCTTTTGTTCGGATCAATCTGTACCAGTGCGATACCCAGCAGAATGGCAATAAACACCACCTGAAGCATATTGGCATTGCTGCTCATCGAGCTGATCACATTTTGCGGCACAATATTTACGATGGGCTGAAGCGGGCCCCGTTGCATGGTTTGGGCCGCGGCCGCCTGCCGGTCGGTAACGTTCTCCTGATAACTTTCCAGCAGCTCCATGCGTGTTTCTTCGGGCAGGGCTTTGCCGGGCTGAATCAGGTTAACCGAAATCAGCCCTATGGTAATGGCGATAACGGTTGTTACCAGATAGATACCGATGGTTTTGCCGCCCATGCGCGAAAGCTTGGTGATGTCGTTGAGCTTGGTAACGCCAACAACCAATGAAGCAAGTACAAGGGGGATGGCAATTAGCTGCAGCAGGTTTACGAAAATGGTACCAAAAGGACGGATGAAATCAGAGGTGAACTGATTGAGACCGGCTTGTGTGGAAATGAGACCCCAGAGCAATCCCAGAATCAAACCGATAATAATCTGCCAGTGCAGCTTTTTATACCAGGGCATAGATCAAAATATTATAAAGAGTGAATGCAAGTAAGGCACTGCTGCCGGTTGCCATAAAGTTTACCAGGTGGTTACCCGGCTGAATCACAACCCCCAAAAAGCGAAGTTTCCGGCTTCCGTGCTGAAAGTAGGCCCCAAAATAGGAATCAAACAGGCAACCTGAAAACCCTGAAATAAATACAATTGCGGCAACCTGCAGGCCAAGCGCACTTTGGAACTGAAAACTCAGAAGCCCGAAAAGCAGGGCTGCGATAAACCCGCCCATGGTACCTTTAAAGCTGATACCCCCGTCAGTTCCTTTGGGTACTTTTTTGAAGGTGGTAATCAGATTCACTTTTTCGGCTTTGGCTGAACTTCCGATAACGGTTGCCCAGGTATCTGAAGTTGCAGTAGCCGCGGCTGCAGCTGCGGCTACCGCAAACGACCAGTAACCAGATATAAAAAAGACAACCAGACCGGAGATAAACCAGAAACTGTTGGCCCAGACCTGTTCAGCCGTGCGGCGCTCAACAAGCGGACGGTTGCCGTCTGCTGCCGGTTTGCTGAAAATAAAGCCGGCAATGTTACTGCTCACAAAAAAGAAGAGAAGGTAGGCGGTATATTCAACACCGCCAAGGCCAAGGGTAAGGGTGCCGATAAGCACGGCTGCGCGCATGCCGTCCAGGCTGAGCAGCCGCATCAGAAAGCTCAGATAACTGATCAGCCACGCAGCGGCAAAAGCAAGTAATATCAGCAGCTTGTCGAGAGGATTCGCTACAACAACAAAAACCAGAATAAGCAGCACATAGAAGCAGTAATTCAGAAGGTTTATGTTAAACCAGGCGAAGCTGCGTACTGCAGTGCCATTGGTAGCCTGAATGTGCATGCGGCAGACGGGATATTGGGTTCAGAGGTTAGTTCGGGGCTTGCTGCTCAGCCGGTTTTCTGATTATTCCCCATCCGAAAACAATAAAGCCTGCAACTACCAGAACCGGAGATATATACAGCGAGAAAAAGCCGCTGATTTCATTTTCCAGGGCCATAATGGCAAAACCGGCGAAGATAAGCCCGGCTGCAGCGGCCATCAGTTTATAATTTTCACTTCCGAAAACAGGGCTTTCAGTAACGGGTACGGAGCCGCTTCGTTTGGCTCTTCGGGGCTCTTTGCGGGGCATATGCAGGATTATTCTGTTAGGTAGATTGAAAGGTGAAATTTTTTCAGGCCGCTTCAACAGCAGTTGGAGAGAATTGTTGTGCCTAAGGCCTGAAGGTAATGATTTTTTTGGAGAGGGTATGATGAATTTGCGCCGGATCTGAGCTGTAAGCCTCTTTTTGAAAGGCTGGAATTATTGCGTAAATTCTAAGTTCTGTATCAGATTACAAATATTCACGGAAATAACGGTTCACTCTGAGCACACAATAACGGTTTATACGGGTTAAGGTGCTGTTTACGGGAAGCGCTTCCGGAATCAAAAAAGAGATTATTATATTGTAAAATACAGAACATGCAATTCCATATTGAACAGAATAACGATACCTTGAAGAATTCGAACCCCTGTTAAATTACAGTCGGACTGCTGAGAGTGTTCCAAGGACTATACTGTCAGTAAGGTCTTAATAAACCTATTCTATTTATCATATTTTAGCTGAATGAAAGTAATCAGGTTACTACTTGTCGTATTTACAGTATTGTTTTTTTATGAGTTATCGGCCGCGCAGCAAGTCTTCGAACGGCGCGCTGTAACGGTGAGTAACCTTGGTATCTCGTATTCAAACGTAGGTACAATGGGGCGGCCAAACGTCAGAAATCAGCCGGTTGGCCTGCCAAGTATGGAATTTCCGCGCGGTTCCGGTACCGAGCACCTTTTTGAAGCCGGAATCTGGCTGGGTGCCCGTGTTGACGGACAGACCCGGGTTTCAACTTCGTCGGTTACTAACGCCGCCGGATATAACGAGAACGTAGCAGGTTTTGAGTTTACCAACGACGGAACCCTGTTTGTGGAGCGTTCATCTCTCACAGACAGCCCGAATTTCAGCCCGTCGGCGGTGAGCCATCAGGATCTGATCGCTGAATTCTCCGACCGCCGCACGGTGCGAAACAACCGCCCCGTACCCGGTCATGAAAATCCCCTTTATGCAGATGTGAGATTTGAAACCTATAACTGGAATTTCGGATTTACCGAAGGAATTTCCATCATCCGGTACGACATCACCAATAATTCCAATATCTGGTCAACCAACCCCAATGGTGAGGTCTGGGAAGAAGTCTATTTCAGTATTTATTCCGACATGGTAGTGCGGAACGTGAACTCAACGGTAGAAACCGGCACCGATTTTTTTAATAAAGGGGGTTTGGGCTGGCTCGACGATCAGTATGCCCTGTATGTTTTTGACCGCGGTTCTTTTGATCAGCCGCGCATCAATACTTTTGCCGCATCCGTGATTTTGGGCTCAGAGTATCGCGGTGTGGAGTTTCATCCCCGCCGTGCAGAGCAGGTAGAGACCGCAGGCCTGCCCGTGCCGCACGTAAGCCCTGATTTCTGGCTGTTTGGCGCCGGTACCGGCGCTTTTGCCCGACCCGCCAATGATTTGGAGCGCTATGAGCGGCAGCAGACCATCTGGCCTATTGATCAGAACCGTGAAGCCCTCCGTAACGACGGTTTTTTCTCAAACGGAAATTATATTCAGCTCAACACTATTGGTCCGTTCCCTGAAGTGCAGCCGGGCGAGACAGTAAGTATTTATATCGCTTTTGTTACGGCTCTGATGCCTCCCGAATTCCAGAACCTGGTGCCCGGGCAAACTGCCAATGTTGACCAGCTCGATAACGAAGAAAGCCGCGCCTTGCTGGCCGAAAATATCGACTGGGCCTTCCGCCTGTTCGACGGGCAGGAAAACCCCGACGGCAGCCGTACCCGCTTCCTGGTTCCTGAGCCGCCGGATGTGCCCCGAATCCGTGTTGAGCTCGACGCCGGAACTGCAAGTATTTACTGGGATAACCGCGCCGAATTCTCCATTGATCCCGTTTCCGGGGAGGAAGATTTTGCCGGTTACCGCCTGTACCGCTCGCAGCTGGGCGATGACCTCCGCGGCACCATTTC
>NZ_JAIUMX010000173.1:0-5201 GCF_022565315.1 Cyclonatronum sp.
ACCTGACTACCATGGTCGTGATGATGTCGCCGCTGATCGGCCCGCCCGTACCTCCGGGACCGCCAACCATTGAATAGACATTACTTTTCGAGTCCAACGGGGGGAAGGGTCCCCCCTACTTTACCAAAAGTGGCAGCTGTGATACGGCTGCCACTTTTTTATTTTCCGGTGAAAGCCGAGCTCAATTTATGACCCATTCACAGAGTCCGGTAAACGCAATTTCTTGCCCGGATTTCCCTTGCTTTATTGAAAACCGTTACCGTTTCAGCCCCCTATGAAGGCTGTTTACAAGCTACAATTACTCTATCCAAAAGTTAAGCTGTTACGAATTACGCCAGTGCAGCCCTCATTTTACGGAAACTAAGGGCCCGGATGGTCACCTAACCTCACCATCGGGTTAACTCAGCAAGAATATATGGTCTGTAAGACCATTAAAAACTCATTTTAAGCACTACACTTATACGTAAGTAGTTAAACTAATTTATTGAGATACTATGAACTTTTTTTTCTATAATAGCCTACCGGACTATAGGTTGCCTACGTAATTATCCCAGCATTGAATCCCAATATCAGCACTGTTTACAGCTTCTTTGGACTGCTTCTGATTTCCCTGCTCACAACAGGGCCTGCTGCTGATGCGCGGCAGCATCTGCCTTCGGGATACCCGGTAATCAGCAGCTACGACCACAGGGACCTCTACTCCGGTACGGCCCAAACGTATAATATCGCCGAAGATGACCGCGGCGTAATTTATTTCGGCAACCATGTACACGGCATTCAGATCTGGAACGGCGTCCGCTGGGATCGGGTGCCGCTTCCGAACAGCCGCGGCGCCATAAGCCTGAAGTGGCACCCGCAGGAAAAAAGAATGTACTACACCACCGATTTCTCATTCGGTTATCTGGATATTACGGCGCAAAATGAATTTGTGCCGGTTGATTTAGAAGAGCATCTCGGCTCAGACGACATCATAAAAGAGCGTTTCAGAATGATGCGTTACTGGAACGGGAAGCTGCTTTTCAAAAATTCCACACAACTTCTCAGCTGGGACGGCAGCCGTGTACGCTTGCTGTTTGACTCGGAAGATCAGTTAGGGCGGCTTCAGATTGCAGGCGGGGCGTTTTGGTTTTATGCCGCCAATCAGGGGCTTTATCGCGGCGATGAAAACGGCATTGCGCCCTTTGAGCTAATTACACCCGACGGAAATCAGAATGCCATCGGCGTATTTGATTCAGCCGAAGGCCTCACCTTTGTAACCCAAACCGGATATCTCATTTTTTATGATGCCGAAACCGGCACCTTCACAGCAAGCGACTCCCCGCTTTCTCCTGACAAGAGCTGGTCACGGGTATTGAGAACCCGGGCCGGTTCCTTTGTACTAACCGATGAACTCAGTGGTCTGCATTTTTTCAACCCTGACGGCACCCCCGATGTACATCTGACCGAAGCCCACGGTCTCCCCACGAACCGCAAATCCTTCCTCTTTGAGGACAGCAGCGGCAACATTTGGGCCGGCGGCGGCCTTGGGGTGTCCCTGATCGAATACGCCTCTCCCATGCGCACCCTCACGGGGGAACAACAGCTACCGCCCGACGCCCGAAGCCTTGTTCTGCATCGTAACGAGCTTTTCGCAGCAGGTGCTGCACTCTATAAATGGGACGCCCGGCAGAACAGCTGGCAAACCCTGACCGATCTGCCCAACCGCATTGTCAACATCCGTTCAGACGGCAGCTCCCTGTTTGCCGCAGGCAGTGCGGGTTTGCTGCAATATCATGAAGGCAGCATCCATCATCCTTACCGCACTACCGTGTACGACATCGGGTTTTCTGATTTTCATGAAGATTTGGTTTTCGTGATAGGATCGAACCGGATCAGGTTTTTCCGGCGGGGCCCTGACGGCATCATTCAGCAAAAGCTCGATGAATTTGAAATTGACGGCATCGCATATACCATTCATGAAGACCATCAGGGGCGCTTATGGGCAGGCACCGGAAACAGGGGCATATACCGCATCACCTACACCCGCGAGGGCGATCAGATTTCGGTCCGGGAGGTTCGCCGTTTTGATGAAGCCGACGGCCTTCCTCCCGGCAATTACCTGTACACATTCCGGGTAAATGAGGAGGTATTCTTCACAACGAGTTTGCAAACCTATGCCTTCCATGAAGAAACCGAAACCTTTCATCCGCATGATGCCTTCGCAAAGCCCTTTGATTTCCACATCAAAACACCCTGGCCTACGGTTCAGGACGACTTCAACCGGCTGTGGATCGACCTCACCGGGCGTCAGCTGGGTTTTCTGGACCTCAGCTCGGAGCCGCCTCATGCGTGGACCTACCTCCCGTTTCGCAGGCACGGCCCCTACCGGCACATTCACAGTTTTGTGGCGCCCTCAGAAAATGAGCTTTATACGATCTCTGACTTCACGGCAGCCCGATTCGATCTCACAAAACTCGGAAACATGCCCCGCACCGGCAGCGCAATCATCAACAGGGTAAGCCTGGGCACAGATTCCCTGCTTAGCGGTCCGGCGGGGCCGATTCACCGAACCCTGGAACCGCGGATTCAGCATTCGCGGGAGCAAATCCGGTTCAACTGGGGCAGCACCTCTCATCTTCCGGTACTGTATCGCCGGTTTCAGACCAAGCTCGCCGGGTTCGACCGTGAATGGTCTGAGTGGAGCGATGAAACCCGCCGGGAGTACACCAACCTTCCGGCCGGAGAATACACCTTCCGTGTCCGTACCCGCGATATTTTTGAACGTGTGGGGGAGGAAGCCACCTTTACGTTCTCCGTAGCTCCGCCCTGGTATGCGACCCTGCAGGCCTATTTGGTTTACCTGCTCATGTTTGGTTTGCTCGTGATGGCTCTGGTGCGCTGGCGTACTGCCGCGCTCGAAAAAAACAAAGAAAAACTGGAAAACACCATTGCGGAGCGCACCAAAGAAATTGAAGCCCAAAAACAGGAAGCAGAAAAAGACCGCAGCCTGATTTCAGCTCAGGCCGAAAAACTTCAGGAAGAACAGACCTTACGGTCCCGGCTTTTTGCCAATATTGCCCATGAATTCCGCACCCCGATCACCATCAGCGGCGGATTGGTTGAAAAAATCAGGCAGGCAAACTGCCCCGAAGCCGAAAAAGAACACAGCCTGAAAATCATCAGGCGCAATATCAGGCGGCTTTCTGACATGGTAGATCAGGTGATTGATGTCACCCGGCTGGATAACAAGGTGCTGCAGCTGAATCCGAAAATACTCCGTGCTGCCCCCCTCATCCGCCGGATTGCCGAAAGCTTCCGCTCGCTCACCGATGCCAAAGAACAGGTTTTCCGGATTGAAACTTTCAGCGACAGCATCCTCATATCAGCCGACCCGGATAAGTTCGAAACGGTACTCAACAACCTGATTTACAACGCCATCAAATTTACCCCGAAAGAAGGCCTCATCACCCTGAAAGCAGGCACTGAAAAAAGTGAAATCATCATCCGGGTTACGGATACGGGTCCGGGCATTCCGGATGATCAGGCCGAATCCATCTTCAACCGCTTCCATCGGGTGAGGAATGAGAACGTGCCCTATCAGGAAGGCATGGGCATAGGGCTGGAACTCAGCCGCTCGCTCGCACGCGCCATGGAGGGAGATTTGTACCTCGAAACAAGCCACAAAGCCGGCAGCTGTTTTGCTTTCAAACTTTCAGAATATACGGGTGAGCTGCCGGCTGAGCCCGGTTTACCGGAAGATGCCATCCTTCACTCTGCTCCTGATGCAGCCGCTGATTTTGTTTCTGAATTCAGCAACGAAACTTCACCCATCACCCGTCAGATTTTACTGGTTGAAGACAATGCCGATATGCAGGCCTATGTTTCGGGAATCATTAAACAGACCGGCAACATTCGCATGGCTTCGGATGGCATTGAGGCACTCGAAATCCTCAAAACTACGGAGCCCGACCTGATTATTTCTGACCTGATGATGCCCAACATGGACGGCTACGCATTTGTGCGTGAGCTCGAACAGGATGCCCGCCTGCGGAACATCCCCGTGATCATCCTCACTGCAAGGCCGTTTATTGATGACAAACTGCAGCTGCTGCGGGCCGGTGTGGTTGATTACGTCACCAAGCCCTTCAACGCGGAAGAACTGTTACTGAGAGCAAAAAATGCACTGAATTTCTATGCGAGCCGTAAAGAAATCCGGGTCTCGCTGAATCTGAACCCGGAAAGTGAAGCCCAAATTAAAGGGGATGCAGAACGTGCCGCAACTTACATCAGGGAACATATTGCTGTAGAAGAGCTAAAAACGGAAACCATTGCCACTGCGCTGAACATGAGCCGCAGCACGCTCATCAGATCCATAAAAGCCGAATCCGGCATGCCCCCGCTTCAGTTTATCCGAGAGATCAGGCTGCAGTATGCGCGGCAGCTGCTAATCACCAATCCCAAACTAACGCTTGATGAACTGGCTGAATCCGTAGGGTTCCGGAAAACGAGCTGGTTCGTAAAACTCTTCGAAAAACGCTTCGGTGTGAAGCCCGGAGAAATGAAATAGGCTGACCTCAAGCGGGAGACAGACGTCCCCCAATTCCAAAGAAAGGCGCCCTTCAACTTTATCAAAAAACGCCCTTCTGACGCTCTGGAATGCAGTAATCCTCATTTATTGACACAAACGGGGAGAATTCTGACACAAATGGGGAAGAGCAAAAAGGGGTATAAAGCCTATGTTAGGGGTGATGATTCAGGCTGCGCTCCTTCTGGAAAACCCTGTTAATGAATCATCGGACACCGCTTTAAAACTGCGAATGGTACCGTCACCATTTCTGAAGGAAAGGCAGAAGTGTTCGCATTCGCATAAGGATTTCTCTTCTTATACAGAAATAACATCAGATCATTATGAAAACAAAACTACTGCTACTTGCTATCGTCATTATAGTACTAATCCCTGAAGTCTCCCTTGCACATTTTTCCGGCGGTGAAGGTCGGGGCGATAACCTGCATTCTATTTTGAACGCACCGCCTTCTAACTTCTTCCTGGCCGATAACGGCGTAACCGTGATGTGCCCCGATGCGCAGGTAGGCGAAACCGGTACCGTTATCATTAACGGCAACCCTGTTGAGTTCACCAAACGTGACCGCGCGGGACTCGAAATGCTCAGGGCGACTGATAACAACGCCGCTTTTGCCACTACCTGCACCAGCGGGGTTAC
>NZ_JAIUMX010000174.1:0-5130 GCF_022565315.1 Cyclonatronum sp.
AGTTCCACCTGCCGGGGGCCGTGCTCTACAGCAGCTGCGAACCCTGCCCGATGTGCCTCTCGGCGGCATACTGGGCAAATCTCAGCGCGGTGTACTACGCCTCAACCCGCGACGATGCCGCCGCCATCGGCTTCAACGATAAATTTATCTATGATGAAATCCCGCTCCCACCAGAAAACCGGAGTATCCGCTTCGTGAACCTACAAAGCACACACGCCCGGAAGCTTTTCGACAGCTGGCGCGAAAAATCAGACCGGACTGATTACTGAATGATGCGTTTTGCAGTGCTTTGCGGTGATAGCGCGCGGATTACCCGGATGCAGGGCAACGCGGATTTTTTTTGACTGAGATATTGGATGGAACAAAAGAAACAAAGCGAACACGCAGAAAACTTTTCCAAAATCCTGGATTTATGGGGTGATGTTGCGCATACCGATTTCACAACGCTCACAAGACTTGAGCAGGATGGTATTGTTAAGCGATTTCATCTCACAACCGAACTCGCCTGGAAAACCCTGAAGGACAAGATGGAGCACGACGGCTTTGTGCTTCAGCAGCTTTCCCCAAAAGGGATAATCCGGCAGGCGTGGCAGGCGTGGCAGGCGAAATACCTGGATGATGCAGAGCCATGGCTCAGGATGATTAACGACCGCAACCTCCTCACCCTCACCTACGACGCCACCCTGCTGGTGAAAACCCTGCCGGATGTTCAGCAAATCTACCTTCCGCTGTTCCGGCAGCTGCGCGATAACTTAGCTCAGGATTTATGAACACCGTAAGCGGACTCCCGCCCAAACACCTCAGCCTGCTTCGGGAAATTTTCAGCCGGTTTCCGGAAGTCGGAGAAGTTGTGCTCTACGGCTCCCGGGCCAAAGGTACGGCAAATGAGCGCAGCGATGCTGATCTGGTAATTACCGGCAAACCTGTAAGCCGCCATATCACGGGAGATATACTCAGCGCGTTTGAGGAAAGTGACTTTCCTTACCTCGTTGATTTGCAACATCTTAATGACATTCAAAACCCGGATCTTTTGGCTCATATTGAGCGGGTTGGCCGCGTAATCTACCGCCGCGAGGCCGGGGCCTCCCCTCCCAAACATGAAAACGGGGCCGGCACAAGTCCGGGGTAGTGCTCTTTTTCCCGAGTTGGGGTTGCTTCGCAGCACGAAGCGCCTACAACAAAAAGCAAGGGATTCTCCGCCGATTTGGGGTGCCGGAAGAAGCACGAAAGACCGTGATGTGCACGGAGTTCCCCTAAAAAAATAAAAGAGGCGGGAAATGCCTGAGCTGCCGGGTTTATGGGTCACGCGCGGTTCTTGTTGCTTTTGCCCGCTGCATTGCCGCACAAAATAACGCGGACAACCCGAATGGCTGCCGTTAACAGCTTTCGGATTGCCCGCGTTACTTTCGTTTGCGTTAGCGCCGGGTGAAGCCTGGGTTGGCCTTACTCCACCCAGGCCTCCACATCTTCGATTACCTCGGCGAATTCGAGTCCGTCGCGGCTCTTGCTGAGGTGCACGTCGAACACGGCCTTTTCGTCGCCGCTCCGGCGGATGAGCAGCCGGGCCAGCTCGTTTACGACTTCCTTCTGAATGAGGCGCTTGAGCGGCCTTGCACCGAAGGTCGGGTCGTAGCCGCGCGCGGCCAGCCAGTCTTTCACGCTGTCGGGCACCCGCACTTCTACGCCGTTTTTGGCCAGCATGCGGTGTACCCGGTCGAGCTGAATATCCACCACTTTGCGCAGGTGCTCCCGGCCCAGCGGATGGAACACAATTACATCGTCGATGCGGTTGAGGAACTCCGGCCGGATGGTCTGCTTGAGCTGCGCGTAGAGCTCGTTTTGCAGCCGCTCGTACTCCGGCTCATCGAGCTCGCCGCCCTTCTGCTCAATCCGCTGCTGAATCAGGTGCGAGCCGATGTTGCTCGTCATGATGATGATGGTGTTCGTGAAGTTTACGGTTACGCCCTTGTTATCGGTGAGGCGGCCTTCATCGAGCACCTGCAAGAGCACGTTGAACACATCGGCATGGGCTTTCTCGATTTCGTCTAACAGCACCACCGAGTAGGGCTTGCGGCGCACGGCTTCGGTAAGCTGACCGCCTTCGTCGTAGCCCACGTAGCCCGGAGGCGCGCCGATGAGGCGGCTCACGCTGTGCCGCTCCATGTACTCGCTCATGTCGATGCGCACCATGGCGTTTTCGTCATCGAAGAGGTAGTCGGCCAGGCTGCGGGCCAGCTCGGTTTTGCCCACACCGGTTGACCCGAGGAAGATGAACGAGCCCACCGGGCGGCCTTCATCCTGCAGGCCGGCACGCGAGCGGCGCACCGCGTTGGAGACCGCCTCGATGGCGGGATCCTGACCTATCACGCGTTTGTGCAGGTGCTCTTCCATCATGATGAGCTTCTGCCGCTCGCTTTGCAGCATCTTGCTGACCGGGATGCCCGTCCAGCGGCTCACGATGTCGGCGATTTCTTCCGAATCCACTTCTTCTTTGAGCATGGCCTTGTCTTTCTGAAGCACCGCCAGCTGCTCCTTGGTCTGCTGCAGGTCGCGCTCCAGCTGCGTGACCGTGCCGTACCGCAGCTCGGCCACTTTCTCGTAATTGCCCGCGCGCTCGGCCCGCTCGGCCTCGAGCTTGGCGGTTTCGACAGCCTGCTTGAGCTCCTGCGTTTTTTTGATGAGCTCCCGCTCTGCCGACCAGTGCGCTTTGAGGCTGTTCTGCTTTTCGTTGAGGGCCGCAAGCTCGCGGGCGATGGCTTCGAGTTTTGCGGTGTCGTTTTCGCGTTTGATGGCTTCCCGCTCAATCTCCAGCTGACGAATCTGCCGCTCGATGGTGTCGAGTTCTTCGGGCAGGGAGTCGATTTGGATGCGCAGCCGCGACGCCGCCTCGTCGATCAGGTCGATGGCTTTGTCGGGCAGGAAGCGGTCGGCGATATAGCGGTGCGAGAGCTCCGCCGCCGAAATGATGGCCGCGTCGGTAATCCGCACCCCGTGATGCAGCTCGTAGCGCTCCTTGAGCCCGCGCAGGATGGAAATCGTATCCTCCGGGCTGGGCTCGCCCACAAACACGGTTTGCAGGCGCCGCTCGAGTGCCTTGTCTTTTTCGATAAACTTGCGGTACTCGGTGAGGGTGGTTGCGCCAATCGCCCGCAGCTCGCCGCGCGCAAGGGCCGGTTTGAGGATGTTGGCCGCATCCATCGCGCCTTCAGAGGCACCGGCGCCGACCAGCGTGTGGATTTCATCAATAAACAGGATGATTTCCCCCGCGGCTTCGGTCACTTCCTTCACCACCGCTTTGAGGCGGTCTTCGAATTCGCCGCGGTACTTGGCCCCGGCAATGAGCGCGCCCATATCGAGGGAGAAAATCCGCTTGCTCTTGAGGTCTTCGGGCACGTCGCCGGTTACGATGCGAAGCGCCAGCCCTTCGGCAATGGCGGTTTTACCCACGCCGGGCTCGCCAATCAGCACGGGGTTGTTTTTGGTGCGGCGGTTCAGGATCTGCATCACCCTGCGGATTTCCTGATCGCGCCCGATTACGGGGTCGAGCTTGTTGCGCTCGGCGAGCTCGTTCAGGTCGCGGGTGTATTTTTGCAGCGACTGATACCGGCTTTCGGCGTTGGGGTCGTCCACACGGCTGCTGCCGCGCACTTCTTTGAGCACGGTCATCACCTGATCTTTGGTGAGGCCCTGATCTTTGAGCAGGCGCGACGCCTGAAAGTTGTGGTCCATAATACCGAGCAGGATGTGCTCGGAGCTGATGTAGTCGTCGCCCATTTTGGAGGCGAGTTTGGCAGCCGAATCCAGCAGCGCCTTGGCATCATTTCCGGGATACTGACCCGAAACGGAGGCGCCCTTCACCGTCGGGAGTTTTGCGAGATATTCGTTTAGTTTTTGGGTGATGTAGGCCGGGTCGATGCCCGCCTTTTTGAGCAGCGTACGGGTGATGCTCTCTTTGTCGTCGAGCAGGGCCGCGAGGATGTGATCCGGCTCAACGGCCTGCTGCTGCAGGTCAGCCGCCTTCTGAAACGCCGCCTGCAGCGCTTCCTGTGCTTTGATGGTAAACTTGTTCAGATTCATTTTTCTGAGATGGTCTTAAATGGTGTTTTTTTCTTTTCGATGGATGTGTTTCCAAATCCATTCCAAAAGCGGGGCCGTGCCGAATTTTCACCCGTACTGACAACAACACCCAAACACCCCCGAAACGTGTCAGCCGCAAGGAGAAACATCCTGCCATTTATCCCCTGATTCTGACCATTCGTCCTTAAACCACCCTAAACGCCTGCCACAAGCTCGTACTTTTCCAAAACAAACCGCAAGCTGAAACCCCGCCTGCAAGCCAGGCCGCGTGCTTTTTTTTGGGGGAAACCCCGTGCGCATCACGGTCAGCTGTGCCGGCTCCAAAAATCCCAAACCTGCGGAAAAGCCCGTGTAACTTAACCGGATTTTTCAGATTCGTAAGATTGACACGATGAATAAGATGAAAAAATGAACACGATTTTCGGGTCGCACTGATTAAACCGTCCGACCTGAAAATCCGCCAAATTCAACAGTCAACAGCTAAAAGCTAATTGCCAACAGCTATGGGAATCAGGGCGCTGAAACCACACCTGCAAGCCAGGCCGCGCGCTTTTTTTTGGGGGGGGGAACTCCGTGAGCATCGCAGTCTGCTGTGGCGGTTCCAAAAATCCCAAACCTGCGGATAAGCCCGTGCAGCTCAACAGGATTTTTAAGATTCGTAAGATTAACACGATGAATAAGACGAAAAAATGAACACGATTTTCGGGTCGTACTGATTAAACCGGCCAACCTGAAAATCCGCCAAATTCAACAGTTAACAGCCAAAAGCTAAAAGCTAATTGCCAACAGCTATGGCACTCAGGGCGCTGAAACCACACCTGCAAGCCAGGCCGCGCACTTTTTTTTGGGGGGGAACCCCGTGAGCATCGCAGTCTGCTGTGGCGGTTCCAAAAATCCCAAACCTGCGGAAAAAACCGTGCAGCTTAACAGGATTTTTAAAATTCGTTAGATTGACACGATGAATAAGATCAAAAAATGAACACGATTTTCGGGTCGCACTGATTAAACCGGCCGACCTGAAAATCCGCCAAATTCAACAGTCAACAGCCAAAA
>NZ_JAIUMX010000175.1:0-4900 GCF_022565315.1 Cyclonatronum sp.
GTAAGGTCATCAATCCGGAAGAGTCTCGGGTAGCACTATGTACCAATTAAAATCAGGGATGCACGGGCTGCCGGAAATGCTTCAATCATGACCAAAGAGGTGGATATCCTGAGCGAACTGCCGGGCAACGGCAAGCTTTTCCTCCGGTACCGTTTGCTGCTTAGGGACCGTCATCGCGCCTAAACTGGTTGCCTGGCAGTCACACGATCAGTTAATCCCGGGTGCCTTTTGGAAACAGAAAGTCTGCACTAATGCGCTGCCTTTTGCGGAGTTCGCCGCAACATGGACCTGTTGCCAAAGCTGCTGTCAAGCATATTCTTTGGTTCTAAGCTAAATCAAAACATACATTTAAACAAAAGTCATGAATACCATTAAAATGGCATTACTAAGTACGATCGCACTCTTTTTCTTTTCCTGCAATGGATTCGAAAGTGATGGCTCTAAGAATATTGCAACCATCTATTATGGGGGCGATATTATTACTATGGCCGGTGATACACCGGAATATGTAGATGCATTGGTAGTAAGAAACGGGCTCATCGAATTTGCAGGGACTTACGACGATGCAATGGAAATCGCGGGGGGAAATCATCAATTGATAAACCTTCAAGGAAAAACGTTACTACCTGGCTTTATTGATGGTCATGCACATTTTGCCGGTTTTTCTGCTCAGGCAATAGGGGCTCAGATTTTACCCCCGCCTGATGCAGGTGCTCATAATATTTCTGCCCTCATTGAAATTTTAAATGAATGGAACACCCCCGAAAACAGAGCTCTTACCGGCTGGATATTTGGAATTGGTTTTGATGATTCTGTTTTAGAGGAAAAGCGATTCCCCACCAAAGAAGATCTGGATAAAGTATCTACCGAACATCCTGTTTTGATAATTCATATTTCCGGTCATTTTGCATCCCTGAATTCAAAAGGGCTCGAAATGATTGGTATTACGGCTGAAACAGAAGATCCGGATGGCGGAATTATCAGACGTATGCCCGATAGTCGTGAACCAAATGGCGTTTTGGAAGAACTGGCGGCAATACCCGCATATTCACGCGTGCTAACACCAGCTTCAGAAGAGGCTCTTTTTGAGTTCATGAAAGCCGGTCAGGATATGGCTTTGTCTTATGGATATACAACTATTCAGGAAGGCCGTGCAATGGAACAGCATGATTTGCTGGCAGCTTTTGCTGAACTGGGATTTTGGAAACTGGATATTATTTCCCATATAGATTATGCATTTGCTCATCTTATGGATACCGATTGGTACAGTAAAGAGTATAAAAACAACTATCGTATTGGTGGTTTAAAACTAACCTTAGATGGTTCGCCACAAGGACGAACAGCCTGGAGAACTCAACCGTATTTAATTCCGCCTCATGGGGCCGGCAGCGATTATGCAGGGTATCCGGCTATACCGAATGATGAAGATGTAATAGCTTTATTTGAATTAGCCTTTAAAAATAACTGGCAAATTCTTACACATGCAAATGGTGATGCTGCCATTGATCAAATGATTCGCACTATTGCGCCTGTTGCGGAAAAATATGGCAATGAAGATCGCAGAAATGTACTCATCCACGGTCAATATGTGAGGGATGATCAATTGGATGCTTTAAAGGAGCTAAATGTAATTGCCTCATTATTTCCGCTACACACCTTCTATTGGGGCGATTGGCACAAAGAAATTATTGGCGACTCTTTGGGAAACAGAATCAGCCCTGTGAGAACAGCTTTGAATAAAGGCTTACATGTCACTATTCATACCGATGCGCCTGTAGCCTTACCTAATCTGATGCGCGTGGTTTGGACAGCTGTTGAGCGTACATCCCGTTCAGGAGAAGTGATTGGAGAATCGGAGCGTTTAACACCTTACGAAGCACTTCAGGCCATTACAATATGGTCTGCATTTCAACATTTTGAAGAAGATACAAAAGGATCGCTTGAAGCAGGAAAACGTGCTGATTTGGTAATCTTAGACAGGAATCCCCTTAAAGTTGATCCACAGGATATAAAGGATATTATAGTTGTTGAAACCATCAAGGATGGTCTAAGTATTTTCCAACTATATTGAACATTTTCCACACAACATATTCAACTAATATATAACATTAAAATTAATCTTTATTTAAAACAATATGAGTAATACATTTCACTTAATTCCTCTTTTTGTCATTTTTATCGCTACTATGTCTTTTGTAAGCTGTAAAAATAACCTCGTAGATACGCAAGCACCAAAGCTTGTAATCTTACAACCTTCTCAGAATCAGAGTTTTCCGTTTGGAGAGAGATTTTTAGTGGTAACAACCATGCAAGACTTTGTTGAACTGGGTAATTATACCTATGAGGTAAGATGGCACGATGTTCCTTCAAACGTATCCGATAATCCGGATGAACCTGCTTGGGAGCTTGATGGAACAGGAGAAATTGAAAATACAAACCTACAGACGGTTTCATGGCATATTCAGGTACCTGAGAATACCCGCACAGGGATCTATAAATTGGACATTTTTCTGTATGATAAAGCCGGAAATGTAGATAACAATAGTGTTCTGATTCAGATTACGTCTGACTAGTCATTGTGCTGCAAAAAAGGTAAAATGAAATTGTTTCCTCGCCTGTGCTTTCCCCCTTCAAAATTTGCCACATCCCCCTTATGCGCTTAAATTAGCGGGGCGGCTCTTGGTCAGGCAGCCGGATCAGGGCTGTGAGGCCTTCCACCGAAACAAAACATTCATTACTAAAAGAGAGACATACCATGCTTTATTCTGCTCAGGACACCCTTCTTGCCGAAAACCTCCTTTCACACAGCTGTGCGCTCAAGCCCGGCGAAAACATCATGATTCAGCTTGTGGGGCTGAACGGCATTGGTCTGGTGCGGGCACTTGTGGCGCAGGCGCGTGCCCTGGGCGCAAATCCTTTCATACGCATCGAGGATACCGAAATAAACCGCACCCTGCTCGAAACCGGGGATGAAGCCTTCTGGAAGTTGCAGGCCACCGCCGATCAGCTGCCGCTTATGAAGCAGATGGATGCGTTTGTGGGCATCCGCGCCTCAGAGAATATTTACGAGAACAGCCGTGTGAGCGCGGCCCAAAACAAGGCCTACGGCGATCATTTCCTGAAGCCCGTGCATTTTGAGGAGCGCGTGAACAACACCAAGTGGGTGATTCTGCGCTACCCCTCCCCCGCTTTTGCGATGAACGCAAAGATGCCGACCCGCGAATTCGCCGAATTCTACTACCGTGCCTGTCTGCTCGATTACGCCAGACTGCGCGAGGCCATGCTCCCGCTCGAGGCCCGGCTGCGCAGCACCGACGAGATCCGCCTGCAGGGCGAGGGCACCGATATCCGGTTTTCGGTGAAGGGTCAGAACTGGATTCCCTGCTTCGGGGAGCGCAACATCCCGGACGGCGAGCTGTTTACCTCCCCCATTCTGGAGAGCGTGAACGGCGAAATTACCTACGCGCCCTCGGTGTATCAGGGCAAGCCGTTTGAATTTGTGAAACTTCGGGTGAAAGACGGCCTGGTGACCGATTTCGACAGCTCCGACAATGATGCACTCCGGGCCATTCTGGATACCGATGCCGGCGCGCGGCGCTTCGGAGAGTTCAGCTTCGGTACCAATCCCGTGATTGAGAAGCCGATGTATGATATTTTGTTTGATGAGAAAATTTACGGCTCAAACCACCTCACCCTGGGTCAGGATTACGAGATCGCGGCCAACGGCAACGACAGCGCCGTACACTGGGATCTGGTGTGCATCGGCGCCGATGTGTACCTCGATGATGCGCTCATCCGCAAGGGCCGCCTGTTCGTGACCGACGATCTGAAAGGGCTGAACCCCGATGTTTTTTTGAAGGGGGAAGGATGAGATTTAGGACGAAAAGCTGACTCCGGTTTACGGCCTGCTTCTTCCTAAACAAACAGTTTGCCAATGGTCTTCATAGGCAAAAACATCTTTCCGCTGTCAGGAAGCCCGATGAAGCCGTACCTCAGATAAAATTTGCGGGCGGTATCATCAATCGGATCAACGATTACGGCGATAGAACCGATTTGGACGGATGCTTCATAGCTTCTTTTCAGGGCGTCGATGAGCAGCAGCTCGCCCAGCCGCTCGCCCGGGTAGTTCAGGTCACGCGCCAGCCTCCCGAGCAGGGTAACGGGCAGATTTTGATAAGACGGCGGAAACTTTTTGCGAAGCTCTTCCGGCAGGAATTTTCTTTCAATTCCGGCACTCGATAAGGTGTAGTAGCCCTTCACCTCACCGCGCTCGTTACAAATTACGAAGCAGGCTGCGAGCTGTCGTTTCACATCTTGCCCGGCCTGCCTGCGAAGATATTGGGTAAGCAGGGGCTGTCCGCAGTCGAACTGCGATTTGAGGTGCCCGGAATGCAGCAACTCCGTAAGGTAGCTCACGGCTGCTTGGCTTTTTCGTGATAACGCTCCGCTGCTTTTCGCAGCATTTCGTTAGGTTCAGCAGGACTCGTGATTTCCTGAAAAAAAATCTGCCGGTCTTTTTCTGAGGCCAGAACGGTTTGATGCTCACGGATAATGGCATCTGCTTTTTGCTGCGCGGCATCGAGAATAAAATCGGTCAGCGTCCGAAATCCGCCCAGCTGCGCCGCATGTTCAAAATGACGCTTCTGCTCCTGCGGCACCCTCGCATTGATGCGCTCGGTTGATGCTGTATTCATGGCTTTACTGAGTGAGGAATTGACAAAAAATTGTACGTATAATGTACGCACAATTTTTGATTTTTTCCTGAAGCGAGCTAAATCCCGATGTTTTTTTGAAGGGTGAAGGATGACCAAGCTCGCCCCTCAGCTGCCCGGACTGCTTTCCCTTTCATAAAAAAGAATCCCGTCTTTTTCGATTTCCGCAATCAGCTCCGGACTCGTTA
>NZ_JAIUMX010000176.1:0-4807 GCF_022565315.1 Cyclonatronum sp.
TGCCGGTCTTCCGCACACACATCACACATATTGTTGCGTCTGACTCGCTGGTGTATGCCGGCTGGGGGCGCTCATTCAATAGCGGCCGGCCCCAATTCGCCTATGGTTCCAACAGCCTGCGGTTTAATTTCGGGCTCATTTCCTTCGTGCCTGCTACCAACAATCAGTATCAGTTCTACCTTGAAGGAGCCGACACAGGCTGGTCAGACTGGAGTCAGGAGCGTTATGCCGATTACCGGAACCTGCGGGAGGGCACCTACACTTTTCATGTGCGCGGACGCAACCTGTATTTAACGCCTTCCGAGCCGGCTAGCTTCACCTTCACCATCCTGCCGCCCTGGTACCGCAGTTCGCTGGCATATCTTGTTTACAGCCTGTTTTTTATCGGCATCGTTTTGGGCTACTCTAAATGGCGCACGCAAAAACTGCTGCTCCGGCAGGCCGAGCTGGAAGCTGAGGTTGAAGCCCGCACGGCCGAAGTGCGCAAAAAAAGCGCGCAGCTTGAAAAGCTCGATAAAGTGAAAAGCACCTTTTTCTCAAACGTGAGTCATGAATTCCGGACCCCCCTCACCCTGATAAAAGGTCCCGTTGAACAGCTGCTTGGGGATACAAACCTGAGCACAGCCGAAAAAGTGGCGCAGTACGGGCGTATTAAGGAAAACGCGGAACGCCTGCTTTCGCTCATCGACCGCATCCTCAGCCTTTCCAAAATGGAAAGCGGCACCTACGTCTTGCAGCTGCGCCGCACCGACCTGCACGCGATGCTTCGCAAAATTGCCGGATGGTACGAGCCGCTGGCCCGGCAAAAAGGGCTGGCGTTCGAAGTCAGCATCCCGGCGGAACCCTTCCTGATCTTTGCCGATCAGGAGCAGGCGGAGCTGCTGTTCTCGAACCTGATTTCCAATGCAGTGAAATACACGGAAAAAGGAAGCCTGCGCATCAGCTGTGAAGTAACTGAAGGTGAAGCGGAAGTGCGCATTCAGGATACCGGCATCGGCATACCGGCTTCGGAGCAGCAGCAGGTGTTTGAGCGCTACTACCGCGCCAAAAGCGGCCTGCTGAGCAACTCCGGCTCGGGTATAGGCCTCAATCTGGTGAAATTCGTGGCCGGCATGCACGGCATGGAAGTTGACCTTACCTCCGCCGAAGGACAGGGGACTGAGGTTAAGGTCCGCTGCCGGGCGGGACTCGCCCATATCGGCACCGAATACACGGTACTGGAAGGGGATGACAGTCCCGACGCCGGGCTGAGCCAGATCCCTGAAGAACAACGGAAGCCTTACGAAGCCTTTCAGGAGCAAATTGCAGCCGTTTCGGCTAATGTTGCCGAAGCGGACGATCAGGATGCAGCAGACATCCCCCTGCTGCTGATTGCCGATGATAATGCCGGCATCCGGGCGTTCATCCGCTCCGTGATGGGGCCGGCCTACCGCTTTGCGGAGTGTGCTGACGGGCATCAGCTCATCCAAAAAGCGCAGCTGTTGCAGCCCGACCTCATCCTCTCCGATGTGATGATGCCCGGCCTCGACGGCATCTCCGCAAGCCGCAGGCTCAAAGCAGACCCGGAGACCCGGCACATACCCGTGATCATGATTACAGCCAAAGGCGGCAGTGAAAACGAGCTGACCGGCCTGGAATCAGGCGCAAGCGACTATATTGCAAAGCCGTTCTCGCCCGACATCCTGAAGGCACGGGTGAAGGGGCAGCTCGCCATCCGTCAGGAACTCCGAAGCTGGCTGCAGCGGCAGCTGAGAGGTTCGTCTGCCGCCGAAACGGAAGAGCATAAGGGAGAAGCTTACCCCGGGGGATGGGATTCAAACGCAAGCGCAAACGGAAACCGAAACGGAAACGGAAACGGCAGTGCCGGAGAAGGGCAGGGTCAGGGGCAGTCGGCTGAGGATGAAGCCTTCACGCAGGAAGTACTTGCCAAAATTAGGGAGAACATCAGCAACCCTGAGTTCACGGTCGAAAATCTGGCCTTCGGGCTCAACATGAGCCGGTCGTCGCTCTACCGGAAACTGAAGCTGCCGGGCAACGAAAGTCCGAACGACCTCATCAACCGCATGCGCCTCGAAATTGCACGCGATTTGCTGAAGCAGAAAAACAACTCCATCTCCGAAATCGCCTACGCGGTGGGCTACAACAGCCTCTCTTACTTCAGCCGCATGTACAAAAAGCAATACGGTCACCGCCCCTCCGAGGTGTGAGCACGTGGGATAATGGCACGCGGATTTTCCGGATCGGGCCGGATTTGTGCGGATTATTTTATTTCGCGCAAAGGCGCAAAGGGAGGGCGTAAAATATACCCCGGATGTAAAAGAAACACCTTTTTTCCAAATCAAAACCGTCGTTTAAACGCTGTTTAAAGGGGTGTTAAGGAGGTATTAAAACCGGGTTTCCTCCGTAATTGGTCCGTATTTGCTCCGGAGAAGAGCCGCAAAAGTGCCGGGAGGATGGCACGCGGATTGAGCGGATTTGGCCGGATTTCCGCGGATTTATATTGGAAGACTTTTCAAGCACTTATTACCCCTTAAGCCAGGTAAAAGGACAAAACCTAATCATTAACCCCGAACCACTGACACAATGACATACTGACATACTGACACAGCATCCCGGCTCCGGTAGGAGCCCAAGCTTTTTACCAACCAAACAGCCGCCCCCACCTCCCTAAGCTAACCGGGCGCGGCCCGCCGCGCCGGGTGCCAAACACGCCCCCAACCCGTCATCCCGGAAACCGTGCGGCACCCCTGTGGTAAGAATAACCTCCGAAACGGACCCGCACGGTTATCCGGGACCTACCAAATTATTCCCACCGCCATGCCGGCAGCCGCATTCGTGAGTAGTGCAAACCCATCATAGCATCCGCACTTTGGGTGCCCTGCATCATGAATCGCGGCAAAGTGAAGCTGGTAGGTCCCGGATAACGCCACAGGTTTTGGTGGCAGTTTAAAGGCACCAAGCGGGCGTTTCCGGGATGACGGGGTGGGGGTGAGGGAATTGACCGGGAACGGCAGACCGCCGACCGCGGGAAAATGAACTGCGGGGCCAGACCTGACAGGTTTTCAAAACCTGTCAGGTCTTTGCAGCGAAAGAAAAAGTCGCAACCAAGGCTTCGAAACCCCAACCCCCCCCCCCGAAACAAAAAGCCCCTCTCCTGAAAATAAGGCCCCTAAGGCATCTTGGCACTTTCAGGAGAGGGGTTGGGGTGAGGTCTGCCCCGATGTATGGCATGCGGATTGAGCGGATCGGGGCGGGATTTTCGCGGATTGTTTGTTAGATGTTGAATTCAAACCTCGATGTTTTTTCCGACCGCCCGGCTCCGGTGGAGCCCAAGCTTTTTACCAACCTCGCAGCCGCCCCCACCTCCCCAAGCTAACCTGGCGCGGCCCGCCGCGCCGGGTGCTTCCCCATCTCCCAACCCGTCATCCCGGAAACCGTGCGGCACCACTGTGGTAAGAGCAACCTCTGAAATGGGCCCGCACGGTTATCCGGGACCTACCAAATTATTCCCACCGCAATGCCGGCAGCCGGTTTCGTGAGCCGCGAAAACCATCCGCACTTTTGGGTGCCCTGCATCTCAAACAGCGGCAAAGTGAAGCTGGTAGGTCCCGGATAACGCCACAGGTTTTGGTGGCAGTTTAAAGGCACCAAACGGGCGTTTCCGGGATGACGGGGTGGGGGAGGGAATTGACCGCAGTCGGCCGACCGCCGACCGCGGAAAAATGAACTGCGGGGCCAGACCTGACAGGTTTTCAAAACCTGTCAGGTCTTTGCAGCGAAACAAAAAAGCCGCAGCCAGGGCCCCGAAACCCCAAAACCCCCCGAAACAAAAAGCCCCTCTCCTGAAGATAAGGCCCGTAAGGCATCGTGGCACTTTCAGGAGAGGGGTTGGGGTGAGGTCTGCCACGATGATGGCACGCGGATTGAGCGGATTTGGCGGGATTTCCGCGGATCATTTGTTGAAGGTTATATCAACAGATTAAACAAAAAAAAGCCCTGCAAACTAAATGTTTACAGGGCTTTAAAAATATCCGGGGTGGGCGATAATGGGTTCGAACCATCGACCTCCACGATGTCAACGTGGCGCTCTAACCAACTGAGCTAACCGCCCGGTTTTTTGGAAGGCCTCAAATATACGTTAAATCAGGGCTCATATCAATATCAATTGGCGGGGGGCAGGGGCAGGCTGTCGTAATGCAATGCAATGCTATGCTATACTTTCGGTAAGGTGGTTCAGCAGAAAGCTCAGGGTCAGGGTATCGCGGGCAGTGAGGTACACGGGGTTCACCCGGTTATTCAGGCTTAGGGTAATCACATTTTCAACCAAATCTTCGGTAATACTTGTGATGTGGCTGAGGCGGATGCTGCGGGTATTGCCGTCGGTGATGTGGATGTTTTTGTTGGTCACATAAATGGTACCTTCCAGGTCAGTTTCGTATCCCATCTGCTTGTAAACGATCCCTTCCCGCTGATAGCGGCCCAGCTGTTTGCGCTTGAGCAGCCGGCCTTCTGTGCTGAAATAGCAGGCTTCGCCCCGGGTGAGCATCACGGGACAGCTGATTTCCCGCAGGTTTTCGGTAAAATCACGTGCCCGGGTAAAGTCCTGAATTTGTTTCTTTTGCCTTTTTTGGTCGGCAGTGGGTATCCCGAGGTCTTCAATCATTTTAAAAAGATGTTTTTCCTCCTCAGCTGTGAGCTGATGATCTGCAAGGCAGTCGGAAATAAGCTCATCGAGCGCCTCAGATTTGATCCGGTTGAGGAGGTCGTCGTCGAGCTGAAGCCCGCGCAGGTAAGATTCCATATCGAA
>NZ_JAIUMX010000177.1:0-4727 GCF_022565315.1 Cyclonatronum sp.
CCCCGCCGCGTGCTACAAGCTCATCATAGGTGCCCTGTTCTGCCACTTTTCCGTCGCGGATCATATAAATCTTATCCGCATTTCGAATGGTTGAGAGGCGGTGAGCCACGATGATGAGGGTGAGTTTGCCTTTGAGGCTTTCAATGCTCTGCCTTATGATGTGCTCCGATTCGGAGTCGAGCGCACTTGTTGCCTCATCGAGTATCAGTACGCGCGGCTGCTTGAATAGCTCCCGCGCAATACACAGCCGCTGCTTCTGCCCGCCTGAAAGGCGTGTGCCCCGGTCGCCGACTTCCGTGTCGAAGCCGTCAGGCATGTTCTCAATAAAATCAAGGGCATGGGCGGCTTTGGCAGCATCCCGCAACCGCTGCGCAAGCACCGGATCTTTTTTGTAGTCGCCATCCCACATACAGATGTTGTTTGCAACGGTATCATCAAAAATTACGCTCTCCTGCGATACATATCCGATCTGCTGCCGCCAGGCCGCCACCCGGACTTGGGCGCTGTCTGTGCCGTCTATCAGCATACGGCCCTGCTGCGGGCGGTGCAGCATCATGATCAGATCCACCAAAGTGGACTTCCCGGAACCGGATTCTCCCACAAATGCCACGGTTTTATTTGCTCCTATACGCAGGTTCAGGCCCTTCAGCACCGGCTGCATGCGGAAACCCTGCTCCTGATCCTGCTCCTGCTCCCCGGCCTCAAGCGGTTCTTTTCCGCCCGGGCCCGCAACCGCATCCGGAAGGCTTTCGTACTGAAACGGCATTTCGCCCGTAAGTCCATCCTCCGGTTTAGTACCCTTCGCCCCGCCTTCCGCTGCTCCGGCTTCCGTCCCGCTGCCTTCTTTCTGACGTTTCACACGATAGGAAAAACAGATATCCTGTAGGGTGATGGCATCTTTCAGCGGACCAGGACTTACCGTACCGTCCGTGAGCTGATTATCGCGCAGGTTTTTCATCTCTTTCTCAACTACCTCAACCGAACCCGTATGCCCTACCACCCCCATCCAGGAACTCTGAAGCGACATTAACTGTCCGAAGGCACGGTGAATCAGAATGAGGGATACGATTATGGGGGCAATGGCCGCTTCAAATACGGTAATCTGCACCACCATTATGCCCAGTACCATGGCCACTGAAAGCGGCTCACGGATGGCACCCATAATTGAAGAAAGGGTGCCGATTTTTCCGAGATACCCGACCAGCACCCGAATGCTTCGCACCACCCGGTTTAGCGGCAGATGCAGCCGTGAGGTTGCCGAAAGGTACTTGAAACCCTGCATGGTCTGTACCAGCTGCGTGTTCAGAACCGTGTATTCGGCAGTTGTTTTGCGGGACAGGTTGCGCACATAGCCGTTCAGCGGACGAAAAACGATCAGATACAGGCCGCCGCCGGCCGCGGCCATAAGCGTAAACTGCCAGGAGATCATAAAGGAAAACAGCAGGTAAACCGCTGTCTGAATCAGCAGCACGTTAAAATCCTTGAACGAAAAAAAGCCGTTAATCAGCTCGTAAATCTGACTGATGATTACATTGATGTAGTAGCCCGTGTTGTTTTCACTGTAATAGGCGTAGCTCAGGTTTTCGTAGTGTGCAAGCATGCGCACGCGGATTTCCTCCTGAAGCCTCACCGACATCATGACGGCATAGAAACTTGCCCCAAAGGTCACAAAGCCTTTGAGCACAAAAACGCCCATGAGCAGCAGCAGAATACCCGGAATTGAATCCTGAACCCCGAAAAACGACACGAAATCATACATCATCCGCATAATCAGGCCGGCATCTTCGCCTGTTGCCGTGCGGGGCTCCGTGGCATCAAAAATCTCAACCAGCGGCAGCAGCAGCGCAATCCCGAAAGATGCCATAACCACAACCATCAGGCTCAGCAGGAAAATGATGTACATCTTCCTGCCGATATACTTACGGTAGATGCCGTGCAGCTTCAGATATTCTTCAAAAAAGGCAGACAAAAAGGTTCAGAATTTTGAAATAAACGGAAGCACGGGAGCAGAAAACCGCCGCCCGGCAGTTTCAGCAAATACCTCCGGAATAAAAATAAGACGTTGCGTGTTAACGGCCCATTAACGGTCAATTTACGCTTTTAATCAGCCGATGGATCCGCTTCGGGAGCCAGGTTATCAGCTGCCCTGCTCGCCAGGTGAAGGAGCTCCGGAGCCTGTGAAAACTGTTTGCAATGTGATAATGCGACTGATTTTCAAATCCGCTCAGGGCAAAATCAGGATGCATTACCACCCGGAAGCTGTACCCCTGATCCCATGCAATATAAACAGGCATCCGCTCAATAGCATGTGCCAGCGTGCCGTCAGCCGCGATAGGCTCCTCCGGAAAATCTTCGGGCTGCAAGCCTAAATCAAACAGCGGCTGAAGGGCTTTCGGCCGGTACCAGAACATCGAGCCGTAGGGCATCACCGGCAACTCGTGTGCTTCAAAGCGGAATTCTTTTTTAAGGCCCATCCGCTCCCAGAGCATTTTCATGGTACTGTGGTTTACATCACCCAACAAAGAAAGCAAGCGTTTCCGGAATACGACCGGTGCGTCAGTTATGACTACGCCAAGCCCGGCATCCTGCTCCATGTGATGCAATATTTCATCCATCGGCAAAACGAGGGAGCTGAGCAGCTCATCGTGCCAGCAGCCGCCAAAATACCCGGGGCGGTTGATGGTTTTTTTGGTATGAAAATGACCCGCAACATCATACGCTGACAGCACATCCGAAAGCTGAAGCCACGGAAGGATATCCCGGCCCCGGTTGGGCATAACGCGTACTTCTGCAAGCGCAAGCTGAGGCGCATGCCCGGCAATCAGGCTCGAAAGAAGAACTTTCTTTTCAGGCGTGTCTGTGGTGATGTAGAGATCGAAGGGGTACCGTACACGGGCCAGCTGCGGCAACAGTTCTTCAAACAGATCCGGATAAAATACGTGAAAATGCACCGCAACCCGCAGTTTGGGTCTTGCGCTGACTTCTTTTGCCTGCACCGCTCCGCTGCCGTTGGTTTGTAACAGCGGCAGCAGGTGATCAGCCACATGGATTGAGGCATGCGGAGGGTAATTTTGCATAATGCAGGCCTCGAGCAGCTGTATGTCGTAATCGGTGCGGGCGGCAAGCACCCGCTTCAGATATTTGGGATACTCAAAAAGCGGAAGGCTTTTTATCCGGATGAAGGGGGACCTTTTCTCAATCAGAATATCCGGATGGCACAGACTGATATCGGGAAGCAGTCGTATGCCGCGGTCCGTTTCCGTCGGGATGAAAACTTCACATGAAAAACCTGCTTTCAGCAGGATGTCCGTCAGCCGCGCTTCCTCCGGTACCATAGCCTTAGCCTGCCGCGCTTCAGGTTTCCCGAAGGTCAGCTGCTCCCAAAAGGAGCGAAAGGCTTCACTTCGCGCTGCGGTTTTCTGAAAGACCATGAAATACGACTGCAAGTACCGCAAGCTGTTCTGCCCCTTTACGGGCACGACGGACTTAGGCATCGCTGCCAGACCTTCAGCCGCTGCATCCTGCCGGGCCTGCGTAATCCCCCAAAAGTCAGCACCTGTTGCCTCCATCTCCTCCAAAACAGGAAGAATGGGGAAAAGCGGCCCCAGGCAGCTGTCATTCATCAGGGTGATGCTGTCATAAGCTTCAAAAAAAGCCGGGCCTTTTTCCAGCAGGCCAAACCGCCAGGCCCCGAAATCCTTCCCCGGCCCCTCAAAAAAAAGCACCTCATCACAAACAGCAAGCAACCGCTGCGTATCAGCCTGCCCAAGCGCACTCCCTGAGATCACGATCCGCGTTTCATAAGACTCCTGAAGTGCTTCGAGCCAATGAAGCACATACGCAGAAAGCTCATCATACTTATTATAATGTGCAAACAATAAAATGCGGCGCATCAGCAGATTAAATTAGGAAGAAAACAAATTAGCGTAAAAAAACAACTACCCCCCCCGTCATCCAGGAAAGGCACGCACGGGATAAATTAACATACCGCTCAACCAAGGGCGTCCGCGGTCCCCGCGGTCCGTCCTCCACGTTTAGACCTCAGCCCAACCCCTCTCCTGAAAATACCCCCAGGCCTTACGGGAATTGTCTTCAGGAGAGGGGCTTTTTGTTTCGGGGTGGTCTAGGGTTTGGGGGACTGAACATCCGGATCCTTCGACTCCGCACGCTACGCTCAGGATGAGAGGGGTGGGGAAATTACAAACGGCGCGGCAGGCCGCGCCGGGTTATTATAAATCAGCATTATCATCCTGAGCGAAGCCGCAGCGTGGCGCAGCGGAGGCGGAGTCGAAGGATATCGTCATTCAGGCCGCGAAGCAGCAATCCGCTGTCCCCGGTCCGTCCTCCTCGTTTAGACCTCACCCCAACTCCTCTCCTGAAAATACCCCCAGGCCTTACGGCCTTTCTCTTCAGGAGATGGGCTTTTTGTTTCGGGATAGTTTCCGTTTTCGGAGGCCTGAACAGTCGGGGCGAAGCCAAAGAATCTCCTCATTCCCCCCGAAAAAAAAATCCAGACCCACGACCCCCGACCCGCGACCCGCGACCCGAGACCCGAAACTAACTTCGGGGATATCTCACATGATGCTTCGAAAAACATCCTGCTTCCCCGGTTTCTGAGTCTTCGATACGCTCCCACTAACTGATAAGCGTTCGATATGACATGAGCGGGCGTTGAGTATTTAGTAAGTCCCGAAAATCCCGAGACCCGCGACCAGAGACCAGAGACC
>NZ_JAIUMX010000178.1:0-4662 GCF_022565315.1 Cyclonatronum sp.
ATTCTGAGCAGAGTGCCGAAAAACAGGCGTCAGGTTCGGAGGAACCGGTGAGGCTGTGTGCAAGCCGGTGCTGAATCTCAGCAGCGAGAATCCTGCTACCGGAATTTCGGGTGATGCTCGCCGGGCCTGCATCAGCCCCGGTATGCAGCGGCAGGCTCAGGTGACCCGCGACCTGCTTCTGCCTGATATCGAGCACCTGCAGCCGGCTGCCTCCGTTTTCGTCGGCCGAGATGGTAAGTGCCCGGCCCTGAATGATGAAAAAGTAGTGGTTCAGTTCCGGTTGCGTTTCGCTTGGGGGTATTTTGATGAGATGGATTTCCGGACCGGCCTGCTGTTGCATCAGGCAGAGGAGTGCCGCGAAAAAGGAAGCCTCAGCAACAAGCGGCTTTCGCCCGAGGAAGCCGCGGCGCTGCCAGTATGCGGCATCGCGGTTTACGGGAAGGCCGGTTTCCATCGCGGAGAGGGATGCGTGCGTGATGCCATCCCCCGATACCTCAAAAAAAAGATCGCGACGGCCGTTGGTGAGCAGCACGAGCGGGGCCCCGATTTCGAGGTTGTAGCGGGAGGCCTGCAGGGCTGTTTGCCGGGTGAGGGGCACCTCCGGAGCTTTGCACTCGGCGAGCAGCCAGGGCCGGTGCTGTGCATCGTAGCAGAGCAGGTCGGTGCGCAGGGTGTCGCCTGCGATCCGGCGTTTTACGGGCAGCTCGGTGGTGAAACGGCTCACCGGCTGACCGCAGCTGAGGTGCAGCCATTCGGCCAGCTGCAGCCGCACCCGCTCTTCGGGCCGGTCGGCCAGCAGGTTGCGCCTCACGGGATTCCACAGCCGGCGCGCACCCGCTTCGAATCTGATTTCGGGGAAATGGCCGGTCACAACGGAGACCGGCGGAACAGCCTGTTCAGCGCTCACAAAAGAAGTCCTTTTTTGCGGCAAGTTACAAAATCCAAAGCCGGTTTGCCGTGCGAAAGCAGGCATCGAGATACGTGTTTTTGTGGGTGCGCTGCGGAATCAGCTGAAATGAAAACGGCTGGAGACCGGGGCCGGCTGTCATTGAGGAATTGAACAAGTTACGAGCGCTCAGGAAAAAACTTTAAAGACACATTCTTTCTGACTCTTTCGTATTATGATGGTTAGAACATTGTGATAACAAAACATGGAGCGCCATGATTAAAAAACTTCAAAAAATCGGAAACAGCAGAGGCATACTTCTCGAAAAGCCGCTTTTGAAACTTCTCAAAATTGATGAAGATGACAGCATTGAGCTCATTCCTCACGAAGGCGGGCTGCTGATCAGAAAGGCAGATGTCCGGTCCGCGTATCAGCAAATCAGCAGAAAACATCGAAAATCCCTGGACAAACTCGCGGAATAATGCGCGAGCCTGTCTTTCTTTCAGGGGCTGATATTTATTTTATTCATCAGCAGGAGATTGAAATTTCCGGTGGTAATCCCGGTATTCGTGATGAGGATGGAATTCAGGCGTGCGCAGATGCACCCAAAGCTAGTTTTGAAGGCAAATTACTGTATGATTTGTTTGGGATGGCCGCAACTTACCTTACCTGCCTGACCATGCGTCATCCGTTTATCGATGGAAATAAAAGAACGGCTTTGGCTTCTGCCCTTACCTTTCTTTACCTGAACGGGTTTTTCGTTGAAGAAACGTATGAGGAGGAGCTGGCAGATTTGGTACTCCGTTTTATCGCAAAAAAAATCTCCAAAGAAGAGATTATTGAGTACTTTCGGGCTAGTTCAAAAAAATTGCAGGGATAGCAAGTCACTTAAATGAGCCATGCTTTCCCCCAAAAACCAACTTCCCGAAACACCATACCTATGATCAGCCGAAAAGAACGCCTCATCCGGGCCCTGAATCTGAGTCCGCACCCGGAGGGCGGCTACTTCCGTGAAACCTACCGAAGCCCGATGAACCTGCCGGTGCATCAGCAGACCGAAGCCTTCGACGGACCTCGTGCTGCCTGTACGGGCATTTATTACCTGCTCGGTGCGGGCGATTTCTCCGCCTTTCACCGGATCAAATCCGACGAAATGTGGCATCACTATGAAGGGGAGGCCCTCACCATCCATCAGATTTTCAGCGACGGACTCTATCAGGCTGTTACGCTGGGCCGCGATATCGGCGCCGGCGGCAGGCCGCAGTACGTAATACCGGCCGGCACCTGGTTTGCGGTAACGGTTGATGCCGATCCCGAAACCAATCCTGACGCCTACGCCCTTGCCGGCTGCACGGTATCGCCCGGTTTCGATTTCAAAGATTTTGAGATGGCGAAAGGCTACATGCTCAAAAACGCGTTCCCCGAGCATGCCGATCTGATCTCGGATCTTGTGCGCGACTGAGGGCCGCATCACCCTGCATAACATTGGGGTAACATTCAGGTAATATTGGGTTCATGCGGGAAGGATAACTCTGAGGGTGTTTCTCATTCCCATTCTACAGTCCTCAAAATCGCGCCTGATGTCCCTGAAACGCCTGAATTGCTTCCTGCTGAGCCTGCTTGTGAGCGGGCTTTTTCTTTTTGGAACCCCCGCGAACGCCGTCCCGCTCCCCGGAACTTTGGCTGACAGCACCGCCTCCGTACAGCGGGAGCTGCTGCAAACCCTGCTGGAAAATGGGGTGATAAGTCCGGAGCAGTTCGAGCGCCTCATGCGGCAGTCAGCCGGTGATGCCGCCCGCAGCCGCGATTTGCTGGGGGATGACGACGACTTCGGCTACACCCAAACCGACATCAGGACCCGCCGCTTCCGGGTGCGCTCGGAAGACGGCCGTGACCTGTTCCGTCTGCGGGGCCGCTTGTATATCGACGGCGCCGGTAACTTTCTGGACGACCGCAAAAACACTGTTGACGATTCTCGCCCCAACCGCGGCAATCTTGCGCGCTACGGCACCATCATCCGCAGTGCGCGCATTGGTGCGGAGGGGGTGATGTATGAAGATTTTCTCTGGCGGCTCGAAGTCGATTTCCGGGATGAAGAAGTCCGGCTGCGCGGCGCCTATCTTGAGTACATCCGGCTGAATCCGTTTCGCATTAAAATTGGTAACATCAAGGAGCCCTTTGGCCTGGAGTGGATGAACTCCCGGAACCGGGCGACTTTCATGGAGCGTGCGGCCAATGTGGATGCATACAAGCCCGACTGGAATCTCGGGATGGAGCTCGCCTGGCAGGGCAGCCGCTACAGCCTCAGCACGGCCCTGATGAGCGGCGGCGGCCTGCTTAACGAGCGGGACCTGACCGGCGGCTACGCTTTCGCGGGTCGCGCAACGGTAGCGCCTTATATTGGTTTTGACTCGTACTCGCACCTCGGGTTTTCTTCAAGCTATCGGGTAAATGCCTTTACCGAGCGCATCGACGGTAATTTTGATCAGCAGTATGCGGATGTCAGGATGCGTACCCGAACCGGCACCCGCGCCATCGACGGCCGTTTTATCGGCGCAGACGACCTCGATGATGTGGTTGATATCACCCGCTATCATGCGGAGGCCGCTTTCGGAATTGGTCCGGTTCATGTTCAGGGTGAGTACACTATCGTGGATGTGCGCCGTGACTTCCTCAAACCGGACCTCAGCCTCGGCGGCTGGTACGTGCAGGCGGGCTGGTTCCTCACCGGCGAGCGCCGTAACTACCGCCCTGACCGCGGCAACTTCGGCGCGGTAGTGCCCAACCGCAATTTCAGGCCCGGCTTCGGACCCGGCGCCCTCGAGCTCGCCCTCCGCTACGCGCAGGTTGATTCGAACGATGAAGATTACGACGGCGGTGAGATGAAGCACTTCACGGCCGGCCTCAACTGGTACCTTAACCGTGAAACCCGGCTGATGCTCAACTATATTTATCTGGATGCCGAGCGCCTCAACGGCAAACGCACCAAAGGCAGCCTGATCGCCGCACGGGTACAGTTCGAGTTTTGACCATTTTGCGGTGATGTGATGTGATGATGATGATGGCACGCGGATGACGCGGATTTTAGGGGATTTGCGCGGATTTGTTTGATTGGTTGCGAAACCAAATCTTGCCCCGTCGGGCCCGCCAAAACGCGTCAGGGATGTGGCATACCTACGGCATGCTGAATATGTGGGCGCGCCACGGTTTCTACCCATGTGATATCCCTGACGGGATATTTCTGTTGAAGCACCAATTTTAGCCGAACGCGGAATCCCCAAACGCGGCGACCTTCACTGGCAACGGATGCTGCAAATCTGATACCGCCTGAAAGAATTTTTCCGCTTAAAGCCGGTATCGTTGTCGTTACCCACAACCGTTTTTGACCGGCTTGGTTCCCTGTCCTATTCTCCAAATCAGCCCGGCGTCGCAGATGTTTCCCGTTAGGGAAACCATGTGGGTAGAAAAATCCGCCGGACCTCACACGTGTTTCCCGGTAGGGAAACCACATGGGTAGCGGTGCGGCCGGCGGAGCGATCTAAAAGGGAACACATTACGTCATCCCAATTAAACAACGCTTGCATTTGAGGATTGGCGGAATCATCTTCCGGATATACATCTTTGAAAATCCCTCTCCGACATCCTTTCATCATGAAAAAAGAAATCCGGAAGCTGCTGTTTATTTCGGCTGTTGCCATCTCCTTCCTCATCCTCATTATCATCATCAATCAGCTGGTGCAGTTTTCGGCTGCGGTTGCGCGGCTCAACGAAACGGC
>NZ_JAIUMX010000179.1:0-4274 GCF_022565315.1 Cyclonatronum sp.
ACCGCTGGGGCTCATAGGAGCAGGGTAATGTTTCATAGCGCTAAAGATTTGAGCAAAATGTACCACAGGATATTTCTGGCAGCTCACACAGCATTGGCCCGAATGCGCTGATAGGATCGCTTTCATTTATAAAAAAGCGTTAGGTGTCGCGGTACAATCAAGGCACAAAAAGCGCGTCTGGTTTATTGCTGTTTGAGATTCTCTGTCGGGTCAGATACAAAAAAAAGGTTTGGTTTGGTTTGGTTGGAGGCACTGTTAGATGCAGTCTCATTAAGGAGCTGATGCAGCTTGCTATGCTATAAAACCTCAACTACATAAGAAATGATAATACCTACAAGGAACTGATGCACTAAATTGCCATGTTAAAATGGTGGTAATACAAGTTAGTTTAGCATCATTAATATATGGGTCATTTTTTGCAAACAATTGTTTATATATTGTTTAGTATTCTTTTTGCGGGGGTGAAGCTGTTAAGCGGCGAAGCGCTTTATGCTGCTCAGGGACAGCAGCTGATTAATGAAAACAATCAGTTTTACAAAAGCTCCAGCCTCACCACCGAGCACGGATTACCTGCGAACGGCATAAATGACATCATGCAGGATCAGCAGGGTTACATTTGGATAGCTTCGTTCAACGGTTTGGTACGGTATGACGGCCTGAGCATAAAAGAGTACAATGTATCTAATGTAGAAGGGCTGAACTCAAACCGATTTCACGTAGTGATGCAGGACAGGAGCGGGAATATCTGGGCAGGTGTGCAGGATAATACCCTCCTGATGATTGCCGGCAATACGACATCCGTTCATACCATCCGTATTAATGGTGCTGATGTAAGAGCCGAAGTAACAGCCCTTAGTGAAGGCCCCGACGGTGCAATCTGGATAGGAGCACATTCAGGCCTTTTCCGGTTTTCGGAAGGCGAATTTTCCCGAATCGACGCGGTACCGCGCCATACGGTAAAGTACATCACGCACAGCGATACCCACACCTACATCGTTCAGCAGGAAAATATTTACCGCGCAGAACACGACGGCAGCAAGGTGTCTCTAACCATGTCACTGTCCGGCGGAATCCTCGATGCAACCGGCAGCAATGCAGCGGAGAGGGCTGTGGAACCGTCCTCTTTTTTTGTCTCTATTGCACCTGAGGATGATTTTTACTGGCTGCTTACCAATAAAGACCTGTTTAGGATTGAATATGACCGTACCCAAATCCGGCACACAATATCCGGTGCCGCACTGGGCTTCAATAACCTGCTGGGCTTAAGCCTTGAAGAAGGCCGTATGTTTGTGTATGGCTCACACGGGCTTTCTGAGCTCTTTTTACCGGACCCGGAAAGTGATTATCAGCGTTTGACAATCCGGTCCTTTTCCGATCAGTTTATCAGGAATATGGTTATTGACTATGAAGGTACGTTTTGGCTCGCAACCAGAGCAGGGGGCGTGAAGCGGTTTGTGCCAACCCCGATCAATATAGATTCGGGCTTTGCGTCACTTAGTCAGACTGCTATAACAAGCGTCACCGGCTCGGCGGATGGTGCTGTCTGGTTTGGCACCAATTGCGACGGCCTGTACAGGTATTTTGAGAATGAGCTTGAACAGTTCAGCAGCGAATATGGATTTGCAAATACCTGTATATGGTCCGTTTATGAGCAGTCAGACGGCACTATCTGGGCCGGAACCTGGTCTGACGGCGTTTACTTCCGCCCTCCGGATGCGGTTATGTTTCAGAAGTTTGAAGCTTGGGACTACAGCGATGACAGTATCGTACTTGCACTATTTGAAGACAGCGCAGGCGTCATTTGGTTTGGTACCTACAGTCAGGGCCTGGTTCGCTGGGACGGGGAAACCGCAGAAATCATCAGGGATGAGTCTGGAAATAAGATTGCATCGGTAAGAGATATTTTCGAAGATGAACAGAACAACCTTTGGATTGCAACTGACCGTGGGGTTGGCTATGTAAAGGATGGTCGTTTTTTGGCGCAGCCGAAATTTGATATTTTGAGCACCAATGCCTTCAGAACGATCGCAAGAGACGCCTTCGGGCGGTTTTTGTTCGGAAGTTATGGCGGAGGAATGGTGGTTTACAGCCCGGGTCAGGCTCCTTTTGCAGTGACGGCTGAATCCGGACTGTTAGATGAAACCATCTCGCAGCTTACCACAGACCACAACGGTAATCTCTGGATTGGCGGAAACCGCGGGCTTTTTATGATTGACAGCCTGCATGCCGAACGCTTTTTTACCGGCGAAAGCTCAGACCTGCCGGTAACACCGTTTGGCGTTGCCGAAGGCATGCCCAACAGGGAAACAACAGGCGGGTTTTCTCCATCTCTTCATTTGTCAGATTCAGGCATTTTGTATATCCCAACGGTTCAGGGACTCGCCGAAATCCATACGAATCAGATGCGCCTGAACCGAAAACCACCCAATACCCTCATAGAAGAAATCATAGTCGATGGGGTAGCCTTCCTGCCGAGCGAAATTGACGACATCCCCCACAATGTGCAGCAGCTTGTTTTCCGGTTCACGGCACTAAGCTTTATGAACCCGGATTATGTTCGTTTTCAGTACAAGCTTGAGGGCTTTCACACCGAATGGCAGTCAGCTGGCAGGCTGCGGGAAGCCGTATTTACATCTTTGCCCCCCGGTGATTATACCTTCCTGGTAAAGGCCACAAACAATGCCGGCATCCGCACCGAGCAGGCGGTTGGGCTTTCTTTTCATGTTACACCTCCTTTTTGGCAAACCCTGTGGTTTTACGGCTTGCTTATCGCTATTTCAGTTGGGGGCAGCCTGGGCTTTACCCGCTATCAGATAAATGCTGGTATCCGGCGGGAGAACAACCTTCAGCAAACGGTGAAGGAGCAAACAGCCGCCATCACCCGTGAAAAAAACCGCGTTGAGCAGGCCTTAAATGCCCTAAAAGAAAGCAAGGCAATTACAGAGCAGCAGGCACTACGGCTGGAAGATCTGAACAGGCAAAAAAACAGCTTTTTTGCAAATATCTCTCATGAACTGCGCACACCCTTAACCCTGATTAAGGGGCATACAGATTTGGCATTAAATGGGAAGTACGGTCCGCTCAGCAAGCCTTTACAGGCCCTGTTTGTTCAACTTGAGGGGAATATCGGCAGGCTTTCTCTTCAGATTGAGCAGTTGCTGCAGCTCTCCCGAATTGAAAGCGGTACAGAGCAGCTTCATAAAGTGCCCCTGAATATGTATCAGCTTGCCCTGCACCTGCAAAGTATGTTTCTGTCATGGGCCGATCAAAAGGGTGTCACCCTCATCGTTGAACTTAGCGGTAATCAGGATGCAGCATGGGTACATGCAGATAAATCCAAAATGGAGCAAGTGCTGATAAACCTCATTTCCAACGCAATCAAACATACAGAAAAAGGCGGCAGGGTTACGGTTATCACGCAGGCAGCCGGAAAAAACTTCGGAAACAGGGTCGGTCTGTGCGTAAAAGATACAGGAAGGGGAATTCCGGAGGATAGTCTGCCCTTTCTTTTTGATCGTTTTTTTCAGGCATCGAATGCGCAAAAAGGCGGGATTGGTCTTGGTCTTGCCGTAGTAAAAGAGTGGGTAGGCATGCATCAGGGAGAGGTAAGTGTTAACAGCAAACTGGGGGAAGGCTCTGCGTTTCAGGTCTTTCTTCCTGCACTTCAAACGGAAGCAAATCAGCCAATCCCCGAAACAGGGCCTGAAGCAAAGCAGGAGTCAGTCATCATTCATCCTACTGTAAAAACAGTTATGTTTGAGGATCTGAAAATAAGGCGTCAGTTCTCCGTTAAGCCCGGTAAAACAAACAGGGATCACCTCCCGCTGATTTTAATTGCAGAGGATGAAGCCGGACTTCAGGAATATCTTCATGAATTGCTGATTGAAAACTATAGGGTTCATATTGTGAATAATGGCCTGGAAGGTCTTGAGGCTGCAAGAGAGCTTATGCCTGATCTGATCATCAGTGATATCATGATGCCCGTTATGGATGGATTTGATTTTTGCAGGAAGCTTCGCAACGACCCAACCCTTAATTTCATCCCTTTTGTGATGCTTACAGCACGCACCGATGAAGAGCATCAGCTCGCCGGCCTGCAAAAGGGTGCTGATGCCTATCTTCCCAAACCGTTTAACGCAGGCCTTTTTGTTGAAACCGTTAAGAATCAGATTGATGCCAAAAAACGACTTTGGGCCAAATTCGCAAATGATCAGAGCTATCTCGATTCAGCAGGCTTATCCGGAAAGGATGAGCTTTTTGATAAGTTTGAAAAA
>NZ_JAIUMX010000180.1:0-3989 GCF_022565315.1 Cyclonatronum sp.
CGGATTCTTACAGCCTGAATCAGTCAAGAAATGTGGCGCAGAGCGCAGCACAGCTGGCCGTTGCAAAAATTCTGAACAAGGCGGATGCGCAGTTTAATCCGGCAGCTGATCAGGTGATTTTCTTTCCCGCTGGCGGAAGCAGCTTTGAACCATGGGCCGGGTTGGGCGGGGAATACCGCCTGCGAATCGAAAACAAGGGCGATACCCTTATTACGCTGCTTGCTGTTGGCCGCTTCAACGCACAGGAATATCCGGTTCAGGTACAGTTCAGCCCGAACGAAACCAAGCTCGATTTTCCGGAAATTGATAAGGCGGTGTTCTCGAGGAATTCAATCCGAATGGAAGGCAGTGCCAGGATTGTAGGATCAGCAGGAACCAATACGATTTCAAATCAGGGCGTATTTTTTGAATGGTCGCCCAGGGTGGAAGGAAGCCTTACTATTGGTCCCGGCGGAGATATTGGCAGTGTAGTAAGGCAGGGAGACACTTCCTCAGGAAACGTTGACGGGGATATCCTTGTCGCCCCTGAAGAAAGAGATTTCCCGATGCCTGTGTTTCCGGATTTTCCGGTTGGAAACCCGACAGGCAGCTCGGTTGATTTGAGCGGGGTGATGACACAAACCCTGCAGCCTTCTGATTATCACGGGATGTATCTCAATCAGGTGCGGTTAAGAAATGACACCCATCTTTACATTGAAACGGGAGGACATCACCGGGAGCTCTATGTAAATAACCTGAATATCGAGCAGGGGCACATCCATATTTTGGGCGGGGGATCGCTCACAATTTATGTCCAGAACAGCTTCATTTTAACCGGAAGCAGCATGGTCAATTTTGATGATGCTGCTGCTGAGGTGATGCTGTTCTACAAAGGCACCAACGAGCTAAATTTCGCCGGAAGTACCCGGTTCAGAGGCCATCTCTTCGCTGAGACAGCCAACCTCCGTATCGCTAATTCCGGCGGGGTAATGGGGCACATTTTTACCGGTGGCAGTTCTGTAATTGTGAGCGGTGATGCATCGGCCTACTCGCGCGTGCTTTACGCGCCAAATGCTGATGTACGCCTCGAAGGCAGCGGCAGGGTGAGGGGTGCCGTTGTAGCCAATGATTTCCTTATGAGAGGAGATACCCGCGTTTTTTATGATGAAGCCTGGAATTCCGACCCTCCTGATCTTGACTTCGACCTCACAGAGAAAAGTTTTGAAGTGAGCCAGTGGAATTGATTTTTGAATATTACATCCAAATAGACCGGAATTAAGCAAGCGGATTAAGCAGCTTAAATCACCCGGCAGCAAAGGAGAACGACTATGATGCTTCAAACAAGACCCGCGCCGGTTTGGCAAAGCCTGAACATCCCGTTTCATGTACCTATCGATAACCGGATCGAAGAGTACATGCGTTTTCTGAGCGGGCTCAGCAGTGATCAGAAGCGTCAGATGCGCGAATATGTGGAAAGCCTGCTGCTGGCCATGCTCGATACAGAGGCTTCCGATATCGATTTTGGCGGCAGCGGCTGCGGCGGCTACGTTTGGTACCGCGTTCACGGCGATAAAAAGCCGGTGCGCGAAGAAACCTACGATCTCACAGAGACCGATTTGTACCTGCTTAACCTGCTAACCGCCCGGCAGGTTGAAAAACTGCTGCTCGAACACAGCATCGACTTTTCCTATTCCGTCATTCTGGAGAGCGGCTCAGAGCAGCGGTTCAGGGCTACCATCTACAAAGACCTGAACCATGTTGCCCTCAACATGCGGAAGATCAACGAGCAGATCCGCCCGTTCAAATCATTTGGCTTCCATCCGGAAGTGGCACGGTCGCTGAGCCTCAACTACATCAAGTACGGCCTCACCCTGGTAACCGGGATTACCGGCTCGGGTAAATCTTCCACCCTCGATGCCATCATCGATGCCAACAACCGCACCTGCGATGCCCACATTGTGATTATTGCCTCGCCTATTGAGCTGGTTCACAAATCGAAACGCTGCATTGTGCGGCACAGGGAGGTCGGCCGCGATGTGAAATCCTTCCGGGCAGGGGCGGTTGAGTCGCTGCGTCAGGATCCGGACATCATCATGATCGGGGAGCTTCGGGACGAGGAAACCATCAAAACGGCGCTGGAAATCACCGACTCGGGCCACAAGATTTTTTCAACCCTGCACACGGCTTCGGCAACGGAAAGCATCGACCGGATTATCGGCGAGGTAAACGTGAATCAGCAGGAGCGGGTGCGCAACCGCCTGGCCGATGTACTCACCTGTGTAATCAGTCAGAAGCTTGTTCCCTCTACCGACGGCAAGCGGGTGCTGGCCAAAGAAGTGCTGATGGGCACAACCTCGGTGAAAGCCGCCATCCGCAACAATAACCTCGGTGAAATTTATCAGATGATCAACGAAGGCAGTGCGCTGGGCATGATCACGCTGGAGCAGGATCTGAAGCGGTTGTATCAGGAACGGAAAATCACGCTCGAAAACGCCAAGAGTTACGCCAACAACAAAACGCGAATCCGCGAACTCCTTAACCTGGACGCCTGATGTTTAAGCCAAAAGTCATTTACGGACTCAAAATCGATGACGATCAGCTGCGGCTCGTCCGTTTTGAGAAAAAAGGCAAGCTTCTTCAGGCCGTTGCTGTGCGTAAGCTGGATATCAGCGGACTTGTGAGGCCTGAAGGCCGCCGGGATAAGGAACGTGACGAAGCGGGTACAACCGAAGAGGTTTTTGGCTTTAGCGAAGCTGAAGAACATGCCGCAGCGGCAGGCTCAGCCACCAACGGTGCAGCCAAAACCGAGACCGATACCCTGGAAGATCTTGGCTTCGACCTCGATATGGATGATGAGTCCGCGAACTGGGATGAATCGGGGCTCGAAGGGCAGGATGATGAAATGGTGACGGTTGTTACTGCGCTCGACAATATTTTCCGGGAGTTTGGCGACAAAAAAGTAAACCTGGCTTTTGTGATGCCAACCGGCAGTACGTCCTGGTTTACGCTCAGCATCCCTGAGGATATCAAATCCCAAAAGCTTAAGGTCCGCTATATTGAAGACCGGCTTTCCAAGGTGTACAACCAGCAGCTGCCTGATCCTGAGACGTATAAATGGGTGCAGACAACCGGCAACAGGGTACTGATAGGCAGCTGTCCGGATCACATTTTGCTGCTTGAAATGCTGGAAAGGCTTAATCTGGCCCGGCCACAGACGTACTTCCTGCGGGCCTGCGTGCCGGAGGAAGTAGCCCTGATGCAGTATGTGAGTGAAGCAGACAGTACCGCAGATGAGCAGGAAGGCAGCAGTATCCTGATTGAGTTCGGGAAAACGGCTGCGCGAATTGTTGTAATCAAAGGCGGGCTCATCCAATCGGCTATGCCGGTAATACCAAGGGTGAGCCACATCCCGGCCTATGCGAACAAAGTGTTCAGCCGGATGCTCATGGAGCTCGAAAAAGGGGACGTCAAATTTATACGTCAGATTTTAATCAATGACGGCGTTGGCGCTGAAGACCACCTCGTTTCGGTTTTTGAATCCACTTTTATGGAGCTTCCGTGCCGCATCCTGAAGGCAGGGCAGCACGAACATTTAGAAATTGCTGAGGGGGTTACCGCCAGTGTGCCGGTAGCGGCTGCAGGTGCTGCCCTGGCCACTTCCGGCAAGCAGGACAAGCTCACCGAGACGATGAACTTCATCCCCAAGCGGGTAAGCGACCGGCAGAAAGTTTTTAAGCTGCAGTGGCACGGGGTTGTGCTGTTGGTTTGTATTGCACTGGTGCCGGTTGTGGTAAATTCTTTTTACCAGCAGGCGCAGCAGCAGCTGGAAGATGCCCGGCAGGAAGCGGCCCTGCTCCGGATGCAGATTGTTGAATCATCCGGCATAGCCGACAGCGTGCGGGAGCTCGACAGCCGGAATGCACAGCTTGCCGGCCAGCTGAGCCAGATGGAAACCCTCGGAGAAGGCACCCGCATGTGGACCACAACCCTGGATATTCTGCACGCCGGTC
>NZ_JAIUMX010000181.1:0-3951 GCF_022565315.1 Cyclonatronum sp.
AGGTCGTCTGCTGCGATATCGAGGCAGCGGAACTCAATCTTCTCGCTGCTAAACTTTTCCTTGTTTCGCGCGATAAGCTCATTCACAATATCCGCGGCGATGTACTTTCGGGTATGCGCTGCCAGCTCCTTGCCAATGTTAAAATCGCCGCAGCCAAGGTCGCACACGACAAGCGGATCCTCAAATGATTTCAAAAACGAGGTAACAACCTCCACATAGGGTTCCGCGATTTCAGGATGATGTGAGCCGGAACCTGAGTAAAAATCATACCCGCTGCCTCCCCAAAGCTTGTTTGCATAAATTTGCCGCATGGCGTCTTTGGTCGGCCAGGGCTTTTTTGCTTTTTTTGTAGTTTTTGGGTGCTTACTCATTCGCGCTACCGGCAGTATCCTCAGGGCAGAAAAAGCCCGTTGCTTTCGAGGCAGTCGCAGAGTTTGCCGTAAACGGACTTCAGGTCGGCCTTTGAAAAAGGCTGCGGCAGGGCTTTGAGGATGCGGCGGCCGAGCGGACCGTGCCGGAACATCAGCGCAAGTGTTTCATGATGTTCTTTTGTGAAGAGGGCTGAATCTTTTACTTCATCATACAGATGCTGCCAAAGCTGTCCGGCACTAAGTGCTGTTTTGTCTGAGCCGAACAGGCGGAGGTATCGGGGATCTGAGATTTCCGCCTTTTCTGCATGGGTTGCGGTACTCATGAGGATTTCATACAGATCTTTTTCGTGCCATTTTTTTTGCTCCTCAACACTGCTCCATCTTTCTTCTGTAAGCGCCTGCGTTACGGCAGTGAACAGGGCAAGAATGGCCAGGTCAGCCTTCGGGCACTCCTGAATGTCGATCACCCGGACCTCAATCGCGCCGCGGTCGAAGCGCGCCATTACCCCGCGGGAATTCAGCCATTCCTCCTGCAGAATGCCGTCCGGGTCGAGCGGGGCCACATCCCGATACATGGGGCCGAAAATGTGCTCGTAGCAGGCGTCGCGGCTGAAGTGCGCCTCCGGAATGATCAGCCCGGCAACGGAGGGGATGCGGTCGGAGTTGGTGCGGTACACTTCCATGCGGTAATCGAGGAAGGGCTTCTGTTCGCCGCCGGCGATGGGGGAGCATGCGGAAAGCGCGGGCAGCAGGGGGGTGAGAATCCGCAGCGCCGCGTTCAGTTTTCCGAACTCCTGATCGCCGTCGAAAGGCAGGTTCAGGTGTGTGCTTTGCAGGTTCACCCAGCCATGACCCCGGCAGTCGAAGATGCGGTTGTAGGCTTCGTAGATCGGGTTGTACTCATGCGGCCAAAGCTTCATTTCGGTGAAGGGATCCATCCACGGATGCATCGCACCGGGCATCAGCCGGGCATTCATGCCGGCTAATATCTCATTGATTTTGGAAACCTCCGCCTGAAAGCCTTCACTCAGGCCCTGAAATCCCGCAGCCGGCCCGTCGGTTTTGATCTCAATGACGTGCATCACCAGTTCATTGCTCCAGGCCAGTGCGCCCCTTGAAACTTCGCTCGTGATTTCCCCTGCGATGGTTTCCAGTATTTTATCACTCACTGGCAGCACATCCAGCGTGTCTTTATCCACAATCATGTACTCCATCTCCACCCCGTAGCCGTCAAAAAGATGGAGCGGTCTTTTGGTCTGAATCTGTATCATTATTTCACGCTCCGTTCTTTCTTCCGTTCGATACGGATCAATATTTCCTGCATGATTATTTTGTAAAGTTCGTCCTTCAGTACAAAATCTTCACAGCCGGAATCAATGCTTGGGTTGTCGTTGATTTCAATCAGATAAACCTGCCCGTTCACTTCCTTCAGATCCACTCCGTAGAGGCCGTCACCGATAAATGCGGCAGATTTCAGGGCGACTTCCACAACCTGTGCCGGTGCCTGATCTACCGGCAGCGTATCCACCCGGCCGGTATGCGTTTTTCCGTCGCCGGCGTGCTCGTAAATCTGCCAGTGCTTCCGGGCCATGTAGTAGCGGCACACGTAAACCGGCTTTCGGTTGATAATCCCGACACGCCAGTCGAAGGAAGTCGGGATGAATTCCTGCACAATCAGCAGATCCGAGTTTTCGAAAAGCTGAGCGGTGGTGAGCTCAAACTCCGATGCATTATCAACCTTTACAACGCCAACCGAAAACGAGCTGTCCGGCTGTTTGATGATGCAGGGAAACCCGAGCTTTTCAGCAACCATCCCCCTGTTTTCCGGACTGATAATCAGCGTTTTGGGAGCCGGGATTTTGTGTTTTTTGATGAGCTCTGCGAGATAAACCTTGTTGGTGCATTTCAGGATGGATTCAGGATCGTCAATCACTACCAGCCCTTCTGCGGCGGCGCGGCGGGCGAGCCGGTAGGTATGATGGTTCACGCTCGTGGTTTCCCGGATAAAGAGGGCGTCGAATTCATTTAGTCGGGCGTAGTCATCTTTGGTGATCAGCTCTACATAAAAGTCGAGCGATTCTGCTGCGCGGATGAACCGCTGAATCGCTTTTTCATCGCTGGGTGGCATTTTCTCCTCCGGGTTCACCAGAATCGCCAGGTCGTAGCGCGAATTCCTGGGGGAGGTCGCAGTGCTTTTCTTCCGGAAATAGTCCTGAGCGGCTTCCACCACAAAAGGGTGATGCTCTTTGGGAATATCATTCGCGGCAATGTGGTTGATGGATTTCAGCAGCCATTCGCCGTCTTTCCGCACAAACTCCGCCCGCAGCAGCGGCGCCTGAAAATGCTGGAACAAACGGCTGCACAGGCGGGCATACCGCTTGGCAAGGTTCTTGCCAAAATAAATGCTGAGGGTGAACTGATCGCCCTGAATGGGCTTCATGCTGGACTGAATGAGGCGGTCGAGCTCTTCAGAAACAATGCGGATGATCGACTGCGACTTGAGGTCCTGAATGGCAAGTACGCTGGGGATGGGTTTGTGACCGCGTGCGCTCGCCAGCAGCGACACGTAATAGCCGGTTGACTGATACCGGTAGCTCCTGCACAAATTGTAGAGCTTCACGGAGCCGAGGGTGGAAAAATGTTCGTCGGTGAGGTATTCTTTCGCGGATACGACCTGAACCCCGGGGATTTGTAACGACCAGTTTTTGGGGTTGTTTACAACAACAAGCTGCTGCATTATTTTTTGGGAGATTTTTTGGGTGAAATGATGATGAGGTTTGCATCATAGGTTACGATGCCGAGAAGGATGGCGTTTATTACGCGGTCGATTTTAAGCTGATACTGAAGCCCGTCGCCGAAGGGGTTCACCATAAGCGGATCGGCTATGGCAACCATTTTGGTTTCGGGCTCATAGCCATGAAGCACCACAAAATGACCGGAAGGCTCTCCGCGAAGGTCATCGTATTTCAGGTCGGGGCCGTATTCCCGCTTGCTTCCGTACAGATAGGTGGCGCTGAGCCCGGCAATAACGGGCTGCTTTTTCTTAAGGTACCTGCGAAGAATAGACGGCCGCAGGTCTTCAAACCGAAGCTTGCCGCCCAGTTCCAGAAACTCGAGGTAGGCCGCGGTAGCCGAAACAAGTTTCTTATCATTCTTGAAGGCCAGCTGCTGCCTGAGTTTGCTGTGGATGTCGGCGGCCTCCAGGCCGAACCAGCTGGGATCGAACACGTGCAGGTTATAGGTATAAATGGTGGCCTTGTACCCGCGCTTAAGGGCATCTACAGCCAGCCATGCCCCAAGCGTGCCGCCATCTTCAAGCTGCAAGACATCACTGATAACTGACGAAAGCGCAACAGGATCGTTGTAATACTCATAAATGGTGTGCAGGCTTGTGGGTCCGCAGGTCGTTTCATCGGGCTGCGGTTTAATCGGAACAGGGAGCATCAGAACGGGGCTGGTTTGGGATGGATCGGCAAACACCTATGTTACCCGATTTTGATATCATTGTAAACAAAGCTGAAGGCAGTGGACAGGAATATTTGCCGGAGTAAATCAGCATTTGCTGGCACAGGGGCGTGGG
>NZ_JAIUMX010000182.1:0-3759 GCF_022565315.1 Cyclonatronum sp.
AAATGGTTGAATGGCGGCGCTATCTGCACCGTAATCCCGAAATTAGTTTTAAAGAATTTGAGACCACCAAATGGCTCACGGCCCGCCTTGAGGAAATGGGCTGTGAGGTGCATCATCCTACCGAAACCGGCTGTGTTGCCGTAATTCGGGGGAAGTCGCCCGACAGCCGGGTCGTTGCCCTGCGCGCGGACATTGACGCCCTTGCAATGGAGGAAACCGGTGATGCCAAGGCCGGTTTCCGCTCTCAAAATGCCGGGGCGGCGCACTGCTGCGGGCACGATGCGCACACGGCCAACCTGCTCAGCTGTGCCCGTATGCTGCTCGACCTGCGCGATCAGATCACGGGCACCATCGTGCTCGTTTTTCAGCCGGGGGAGGAAAAGCTGCCCGGCGGCGGACGCCTCATTTCGGAGTCGGGCATCCTGCAGTCGCTTGGCGTGCAGGCGATTTACGGCCTCCACACAAGTCCGGCCCACGCGCCCGGCACCATTGGCGTAATCAAGGGCCCGATGATGGCCCGGCCCGATGAGTTTGCCCTCGACCTCATCGGCAAAGGCGGTCACGCCGCCGCACCGCATCTTGCAATCGACCCCATCGTGATGGCCGCGCAGTTTGTGAGCGCGGTGCAGACCGTACGCAGCCGAAGCATCAATCCGCTTGAGCCCGTTGTGGTTACCGTCGGCAAAATCAGCGGGGGCACCGCTCACAACGTGATTCCCGAAAAAGTGAGCATGCTCGGCACCATCCGGACCTTCAGCCGCGAGACCTCCAATTTTATCGCGCAGCGTATCGAAGCCATTGCTGCGGGTATCGCGCAGGGCGCAGGCGGCAGTTATCATTTTTCGTATGATGAAGGCTACCCGGCCGTAATCAACACCGACTGGGCTACCGATGTAATTGTGGATGTGGCGGAAAGTCTGCACGGTCCCGAAACGGCCCTTTGGATGCCCGAGCCGGTGATGGGCGGCGAAGATTTCGCCTTCTATCTCGAGCACTTCCCCGGTGCCTTCTTCCTGCTCGGCACGGGAAGCGCCAAAGCCGATTCGCTCTGGTCGTGGCACCATCCCCGCTATAATATAGATGAGGATGCCTTTGTAACCGGTGCTTCGCTAATGGCGGGCATCGCCCTTCACCCTAACGCAACAGGAGGGGGGAATGGCTGAGGAATCAGGCCGCAGCTCCGGCGCCAAAAAGCTGGCCCTCGATAATTTTTCGGGGGATGTGTTTTGTCTGGATGAAGCGCTCCTTGCCCGCGGATGCCGAGCCGCGACGGAAAGCCCGCGCCTGCGCATCATCTACCCGGTGCAGCGCACGCAGGGGGATCTGGTGCAGCGGCTGCTCAACTTCATGCAGCCCGGCACCTATGTGATGCCGCACATGCACCCGATGCCGCACGCCACCGAGAGCATCATCCTGCACCGCGGGGCGATTCAGTTCTACATTTTTGAGGAAGACGGAAGTCTTTCACGCTCGTTCAGGCTGGAAGCAGGCCGGGCAAACTGCATGGTCGATATCAGCGCGCGGGTGTGGCACAGTTTTGAAGTGCTCGAAAAAGACACCGTGCTCATCGAATTCAAGAAGGGTCCGTATGATGCGGCAACCGACAAAGTTTTTGCCGGCTGGGCCCCGCAGGAAGACAGCGGAGAGACGGAGGCTTTTTTGGAAAATCTCCGCGCGCAGGCCACCCGGCTTTAACTTTAAAGGGAAGCGGAACCGGCCTCAGCCCGCATGGTGTTTGCATAAGCCAAAGACATCCTTTTTTTACTGATTACCGAAACCATCCATCCGAATGATTTTCAAAAACATCACACAGCGCAGCTGGTGGGAACGCGACCTGCTGGCCCGGCCGGCTGACCTCCTCATTATCGGCTCCGGCATTACGGGGCTTGCTACCGCGCTTTTTTATAAGCGTCAGCATCCCGAACACCGGGTGATGGTGCTCGACCGCGGGTTCTGGCCCACGGGCGCTACCGGCCGGAATGCCGGCTTTGCGTGCTTTGGCTCTGCAGGTGAGCTGCTCGACGACCTGCAGCAGGAAGCCGAAGCCGGCGTGAAAGACCGCCTGCGGCTGCGCCTCGAAGGCCTCGCCCTGCTCAAAGAAGAGCTGGGTAGCGAAGAAATCGGCTTCGAAATGACCGGCGGCTACGAGATTTTTGATGATACCAACGATCCGCACTTTCGCGAAAGCCTTGCACAGCTGCCGCGCTTCAGCCGCTGGGTCGAAGAACTCACGGGAGAAGCCGACACCTACGAATTCCGTGAAATAAACGGATTTCCATCCATCTTTAACCGCCTCGAAGGCTACCTGCACAGCGGCAAAATGCTGGAAGTGCTGGTCCGCAAAGTACAGCAGGCCGGCGTGGAAATCCGCTGGAACACGCCGGTTGCCGAAGTGCACCAGCACGGAGCCGTACTGCAGGACGGGCTCGCACTCGAAGCCGCTGCCGTACTTTGTGCCACCAACGGCTACACCTCCACGCTGCTCGGCGAGACACAGGTGAAACCCGCCCGCGGCTACGTATTTGTCACCAATCCGCTTCAAAAGCTGCCCTGGCACGGCAGCTGTCACTACAACCGGGGCTATGTCTATTTCCGCGACCTCGGCGACCGCCTCCTCATCGGCGGCGCCCGCGACGTAGATAAAGCGGGTGAAGAATCCATCCTCAATGAAATCAACCCGAAAATCAAAAACTGGCTCGTCAGTTTTGTCAATGACAAGCTCGGCATCGACCCTGACTGGCAGATCGATCAGGAATGGACCGGCGTGATGGGCTTCGGCGCCACCAAAACTCCGGAATGCCGCCGCCACGAAAACGGCGTGTACACCGCCGCCGGCCTCGGCGGCATGGGCGTCGCCATCGGCATGAAACTCGGTCAGCGCACCGCCTCTCTCATCACTAACCACCCTACCCCTCATTTTTAGATTATGATACTCCCCGTACGGGCAGCCCTTGTGGCTGCCCCGGCTGCCACGAGGGCAGCCGCTACGGCCCTCCTCGTCGCTTTTTTTATCGGCCTGATTCCCGCCGACGCCCATGCCTGGGGCCGCACCGGGCACTACATCACCGGCGAAATCGCGCAGCGGCATCTCACTCCGGGGGCTGCGGCCCATGTGGAGCGGCTGCTCGGCGAAACCAGCCTCACCGTCGCAACCGTGTGGATGGATCAGGTTCGCTCAACTGAGCCCTACCGGCACACGGCGGACTGGCACTGGGTCACCATACCCGATGGCATGCGCTATGAAGAGGCCGAACACAACCCGAACGGCGATGTGATCGAAGCCCTTGAACGGCAGATTGCCGCGCTGAAATCCGGCAGACTCACCGAAGACGAAGAGCGGGACGCCCTCCGGATGGTGATTCACATGATCGGCGACATGCATCAGCCGCTGCACGTTGGTACCGGCGAAGACCGCGGCGGCAACGATGTGCGGGTGCAGTGGCTCGGCCGCAGTTCCAACCTGCACCGCGTGTGGGATACCGACATGATCGAATCATGGGACCTCACAAGCACACAGTTTGCGGACGCCCTCCTGATTGTTGATGATGCAACCAAAGCCGCCTGGAAACAGGGCGGTCCGCGCGACTGGGCCCATGAATCGGTGCAGTACCGGGCTAACATCTACGACCTGCCCGAAAACCTTGAACTTGGCTGGGAATACCGCAACCGCAATTTTCATATTGTAGAAAAGCGCCTCATACAGGCAGGCCTGCGCATCGCTATGGTGCTGAATGAGGTGTATGGCGGGCGGTGAGGTAG
>NZ_JAIUMX010000183.1:0-3728 GCF_022565315.1 Cyclonatronum sp.
ACGTGTTTTTGTCAGATCATTACCAAAAAGTTCGAATCAAAACTTAAAGAACCGCCCTGTACCGAACGGTATGCAGGGTGGTGTGAGAGGACGGAAAGGGAATTAATCCCTTTCCTCCTACTCGATTAAATGGCCTGATATTGAAGTGGTGCGCGCAGTCGAAAAACAAAACTGAGACGCTATCAGCGGTCAGGCCGGCCGGGGGTGAATTCAGCTAATGGGGGTTAGCCGTTGTACTGATCAATCGCCGCTTTAAGGCGGTTCTCTGAATCAACGAGCACATTCTGCAGAATGTTGTGCAGTGTTTCGGTGTACCAGAGGCCTGCCGGGCTGCTGAGGTAGGCGGCATAGCTTTCGAGATAGCTAATGTCAATATCACGGTAGGTGTACAGCATATTTAGCATCACGTACTCGCTCATTTGGTTTTCCAGCTGTGTGCGTATCAGTCCGGAGGTGTAGGCAAAATCTTCCTCGCTCATTCTGCGGTCTTCAGGTGCCTGAACACTATGTACGGCCCGCATCACATTGCTGTAAATGCTATGAAGGATGATGACCGTGTTATCCAGAGTACGGGTGCCGTCGAGTATCTGTCGTGTTAGCTCAACGCGCCGGCGGTTTTGCCGGCTGCCGGGTTCAAAACTTTGGGAAAAATCAAACAACTCATCTTCGGTGGCATGTACCTGCGCGGCTTCTGTTTCAAGGATGATGCGGCCCGGGTCAGAATCAAGAAACCGGATAACTTCAGCACCGAGGTGTAAATCAAGATGCTCGCGCAAACGCTCTTTGAAGTTTTCTGTGAGTCCTTCTCCGCCAAATGCGCCGCCGAGCCATTCGTTGAGTGTTGCCCGCTGTGACGGGCTTACATTGGTTTGCCCGATACTCTGTTCAATACTAAGCCAGATATCTGAAAGGGCATGCTCAAAGCCGGAAGCTTCCATGATGCGGTGGTGCAGGCTTTCTTCAGAAAGCTGCTGCGCATTAAGGAGGGGTTGTGAAATCCATAAAAGGGCTAAAAAGGCCACCACAGCCCCAAAATAAATGAACCGGCTGCTGTACATTACAGACAAATAACAGGCAGCTGAAGAACCTGAGGCAGTCAGTAGTGCATTATTTTCGGATGGGCAGCTCAACACGGGTACGCTCCCACTCCATAATCAGCAGTACGTTTTCTTCATCCTGCTTATCAAGCGAAATGGTGAAGATTTCTGATTTATCCGCAGTTCGTTTCACCGGAACTCTGGTACGAAGCACATCAAAAGCTGAGTTATACGCATAGGAACCCCACAGCCCAAGCTGCGAATTGAGAATTACTGTCCATTCATCGGGGCCCGGTACTGTAAAGACAGAGTAGGTACCAGCCGGAAGAGGGGTACTGTCAAAAAAAACATCCCCGGTGAGTGTGATTTCGGTTGATTCGTTAGCCCCTGTACGCCATACTTCACCATAAGGAACAAGTGATCCAAAAATCTGACGGTCACGAACATAGGGCCGGCCGTAAATTACCTTCACGTACGTATCACCAAGCATGGTACGGCTCAGGCCCAGCGGGCTCTGACGGGGTTCAGGAAGCGATTGGGCTTCAGCATGGGGTACAGTGAAGCCCAAAGTGAGCAGGAAAACAGCGAATAGTACAATAGATTTCATCTGATGTATTGTGGTAATGGATAAGGTAAGCTGCCATCTCAACATTAATTTTATGTGCAGCTTTCAAACAACGTGAATATCGCTTTTATTGTATTTGTAAACCATGTAGGGCCTGTAGTAATTCGGCTCTGAACAGAAGTGTGAATTTAATGATACAACTTAATGAGGATGAATAAAAAAAAGGGGCCCGTGAATCAGACAAATATTAAGAATCGGCTTTTTCTTGCCCTCGGGCCCGGCCTGCTGATGGCCGGCGCCGCGGTTGGCGTATCGCATCTGGTGCAGGCAACCCGCGCGGGAGCCGACTACGGTTTTGCCATCATCTGGGTGCTGATTGTTGCCGTTGTAAGCAAATATCCGTTTCTCGAATTCGGTCCGCGCTTTGCCGCAGCTACCGGAACGCATCTGATTACAGGATACCGGCGGATGAGCGCCGCTGCATTTTGGGTTTACGTAGCGATTACTTTTGGCACCATGTTCATCATAACGGCTGCGGTCACCATTGTTACGGCCGGTCTTGCGGAGCAGCTGTTTGGCATGGGCTGGAGTAACTTCAGCTGGAGTGCCCTCATTTTTGCCACCTGTGTGATGCTGCTTTGGTTTGGCCGCTACCCCGGCCTTGATTTATCGATGAAGGTGATCATCAGCCTGCTTACCCTGCTCACGCTCACCGCTGTGCTTATTGCATTCGGTGCCGGTGCCGGCGCTGATGCGGTTCGCACCGGGGCCCCTTCCTACTGGAATGCCGCTGGAATTGCGTTCATCATTGCATTTATGGGATGGATGCCCATCCCGCTCGATGCCGCAGTATGGCACTCCATCTGGACCGGGGAGCGCAGCAAGCAGACCGGCAGCAAACCGGATATCCGCGCAGCACGGTTTGATTTTGACATGGGCTACGGCGCCGCTGCATTTATCGGCCTTCTGTTTTTCCTTTTGGGTACGCTGGTGATGTTTGGCAGCGGGGTGACCTTCGCGGCGGGCAGCGTTGCCTTTTCAGCGCAGATTGTGGATTTGTACAGCCAAACACTTGGCAGCTGGAGCGTGCCGCTCATTTCGGTTGCAGCTTTTATTACCATGCTGAGCACAACCCTTGCTGTAACCGATGCTTACCCGCGCGTGCTCTCTGAGCTTTGGGCGGAGGTCTCAGCGGATGGCGGCGAGTCGGCAACGCGGGTTTCCGTTTACCGTTTGGGCCTGTTTGCGGTTCCGCTGGCGGCGCTTGGGGTTCTGTATTTCACAAGTGATGCGTTCACGCTGCTGGTCGATTTCGCTGCGAGCCTTTCTTTTATTGCGGCTCCTGTGCTGGCGTGGTTCAACTACCGGCTGATTACGGGCAATCAGGTGCCGCCGGAAGCGCGCCCTTCCAAAGGGTATCGCATCTTTAGCCTGTGCTGTCTCGCCTTTCTGGTTGTTTTTACCCTGATCTGGTTTTACTGGCGGTTTTTTAGCTGAGGCAGCAGCATATCATCCCAAAAAAACAGGCCTGAACGGATTAGATTCAGGCCTGACAGTTTAAGCACAACGTATTTACTGCTACTAACTAACTAACTAACTACTATGATGGCTTTACAGAAAAAAAGATCTTTTGTTTCAAACGGTGATGAGGGTATTGAAGCGCTCTGAAGCGGCCTGCTCAAGCGCCTCACGATGATCAGGGTGTGCAATGTTGATAAGCGCCTGCGCCCGCTGCCGCATGTTTTTGCCGTACAGATAGGCAACGCCAAACTCAGTGACTACATAGTGTACGTGCGCGCGGGTTGTAACAACGCCCGCACCCTGCTTGAGGAATGGCGTAATACGGCTGATGCCCTTTGCCGTTACCGATGGCAGTGCAATAATCGGTTTGCCGCCTTCTGACTTGGATGCACCGCGAATAAAATCCATCTGACCCCCAACCCCGCTGTACTGATAGGTGCCTATTGAATCAGCACAAACCTGTCCGGTAAGGTCAATTTCAATGGCGCTGTTGATGGCCGTTACCTTCGGATTCTTCCGGATCACGCCGGTATCATTCACATAGGCGATGTTGAGCATGGCCACAAGCGGGTTGTCATCAATAAAATCGTATAGTTTTTGGGTGC
>NZ_JAIUMX010000184.1:0-3712 GCF_022565315.1 Cyclonatronum sp.
GCTTGCAGTTTATCCCCTCATTCATCATCCACCCTCTTTTTTTGTAAGCGCCCGAAATGTCTCAGGAACAGATTCAGATTTACAACACCCTCACCCGAAAAAAAGAAGTCTTTGAACCCCAAACACCCGGCTTTGTGGGCATGTATGTGTGCGGACCCACCGTGTACGGCGATGCGCATCTCGGGCACGCGAAGAGCTATACCACTTTCGATGTGGTGGTGCGCTATCTGCGCTACAAGGGCTGGAAGGTGCGCTATGTGCAGAATATCACCGATGTGGGCCATTTAACGGATGATGCCGACGAGGGCGAAGACAAGCTTGCGAAGCAGAGCCGCATAGAGCGGCTTGAGCCGATGGAGGTAGCCGAGAAATACACCAACCGCTATTTCGAAGATATGGACCGGCTCGGACTCCTCCGGCCCGACATCACCCCGCGGGCGAGCGGGCACATCCCCGAGCAGATTGCGATGATTGAAACCCTGATTGCCAAAGGGCACGCCTACGAAGCCGGCGGCAACGTGTATTTCGACGTCACTTCCGACCCGAATTACGGTCAGCTGAGCGGCCGCCGCCTCGACGAGGCCGAATCCGGCACACGGGTCGTGACCGCGGGCGACAAGCGTCACCCGGCTGATTTCGCCCTCTGGAAAAAAGCCGACGACTCCCACCTTATGAAATGGCCCTCACCCTGGGGCGTTGGCTATCCCGGCTGGCACATCGAGTGCTCGGCCATGAGCACCAAATATCTGGGCGAAAACTTCGACATACACGGGGGCGGGCTCGAAAATAAGTTTCCGCACCACGAGTGCGAAATTGCGCAGAGCACCTGCGCGCACGGCACCGATCACGCGCACCCCTTCGTGCGCTACTGGATGCACAACAACATGGTGACGCTCGAAGGGCAGAAAATGGGCAAGTCGCTGGGCAATGCCATCTCCCTGCGGCAGTTTTACGACGGCAGCCACAAGCTGCTCAGCCGCGCATGGGATCCGCAGGTAATCCGCTTCTTCCTGCTGCAAAGCCACTACCGCAGCACCACCGATTTCAGCGAAACCGCGCTTCAGGCCGCCGAAAGCGGCTTTGCCAACCTGCGCACCTACCTCATGGACCTGCACAAGGCCGCGGCCTCCGATACCAAAACCGGCGAAGCCCTGCCGTTAGATGCCATCCGCGCGGAAACCGAAGAAGCCATGAACGACGACTTCAACACCGCGCAGGCCATCGCCCGGCTGTTCACCCGCATCAAAAATGCGCGCGCGGCCTGCAACAGCGGTCAGATACCGGCTAACCTCAGCGAGTTTCTGAGCTGGGCAACGGATTTCCTGGATACCGTACTCGGCATCCTGCCCGACCTCAGCGAGCGGGAGCAAGCCAATACCGAAATCATCGACGGCCTCATGCCGCTCATCCTCGATCTTCGCCGCGAAGCCCGGCAGTCCAAAAACTGGGCCGTTGCCGATCAGATCCGCGAAAAGCTCACGGAGCTGGGCATCAGCGTTCAGGACAGCAAAACCGGCTCTGACTGGTCCCTGTAATTTTCATCAACCGCACTTTATTTAATGCAAACCCTCAGCGACTCTTACTTTGTATGGCATGGCGACCCGGTGATGTTTCGTACCGGCGTGCTCGAGCTCCCTTTTGAAATCAGCATTCTGGGCCTCGTGCTGGCCGGGGCACTCATCTGGTTCGGTTATCAGAAGCTCGATCAGAAATTCAATCCGCAGCCGGATAAGCGCCGTGCGCGCCGCCGCGACAAGCAGGAGGCGCAGAAGTCCCTGATTCCTGGCACGCACATCGCGGCGCTTTCAGTTGGGGCGCTGATTGTTGGTCAGCTGCTGTTCCTGATCATCCCTTCCCCCGGCATAGCGCAGTTAGGTCCGATAGAAATGCGCTGGTACGGCTTCGGCTTCGCCCTCGCTTTCATGCTCGGCTACTTCCTCGGTTCGGCCATGTTCCGGCACGCCGGCTTCAAACAGGAAGACGCCGATTCCCTGCTCATGTACCTCTTTGTGGGCACCATCGCCGGTGCGCGCCTCGGCGAGGTGCTCTTCTACAACCCCGCCTACTACTTCAGCAACCCCGCCGAAATCCTGATGATCTGGAAAGGCGGCCTGGCAAGTCACGGCGCCTTCATCGGCAACATTCTCGCAATGTGGCTGTACGTAAGCCGCCGGCCGCACATCACCTACGTTTGGGTGCTCGACCGCATGACCATCCCCTTCGCCATCGGCGGGGTTTTTGTGCGTATCGGCAATTTCTTCAACTCCGAGATTTACGGCCTGCCAACCGACGTATCCTGGGCCGTTATTTTTGAGCGGGTTGATATGTTGCCACGCCATCCCTCCATGCTGTACGAAGCCGGCGCAGGCCTGCTGCTGTTCGCCATCCTGTGGGGCATGTACAAATACTGGAAGCATCAGCCGCCCGCGGGTGCCCTGCTCGGCGTATTTCTCACGGTGTTGTTTACCGCCCGCTTCCTCATCGAAATTACCAAGGTCGAACAGGCCGATTTCGCGGTAGAGTGGATTGTGGGCATGGGTCAGCTGCTCAGCATCCCGCTGGTTATCGCCGGCCTCTTTATCCTCATCGCCAAAGTAAACTGGAAACAAAAGCCCGAAACCCCGGCCGCAGCGTAGGTCCGCAACATTTTTTTATCGGGGGATGCGTGCTGTGGTGCTCCCCTTTTCGATGCTTCGGCTGCGTTTCCGTCAAACCGGCAGTTCCGGTCGGCGGCATGAACGAAGCCTTACTTCACTCCGAATGACGCCGGCTGTTTTCCGAAACAGCCCGGCAGATTTTCTCGCCAAAGGGGATGTGTCCTGTGATGCTCCCCCCCGCTCCCAAATCATCCGCGCTCATCCACCCCATCCCAAAAATCCGCGTGCCATAAGCCCGTGCCTACCATGCAGCCAGAAACCCTCTTTGAAGACTCCGATCTCATCATCCTCAACAAACCCGCGGGCATGCCCGTCGAATTCAACCCCTTCGGCGATGCGAGCCTGCAGGATTTCGTGGCTGATCACTGCGGAAACAGCATCCGCATCAGGACGGGCCCCGGCGTAGTGCACCGCCTCGATAAGGTCACGAGCGGCATCGTCGTAATGGCCAAGAAGCCTTCCATCCTCAAGCAGCTCAACGCCGACTTTGCGCAGGGGCTGCCCCTCAAAACCTATCACGCCCTTGTGTCCGGAAAACCGGAGCCGCAATCGGCCACCCTCACCCATGAGCTTGAAAAAGACAGTCTTGCCCGTAAAGCCAGGGCTGCAAAGCGCAAAACAAAAACCAGCAAAACGGCTGTGCTCAGCTACGAAACAGAAACCGTCACTTCAACGCAAACCCTGCTGCGCGTGCACCTCAAAACGGGCCGCTACCATCAGATTCGCGCACAGCTCTCCGCTGTCGGCCACCCCGTAATCGGCGACACCCACTACGGCGGTCCCGCGGCAGCCCGCGTAATGCTGCACTGCAGCCGACTCGTGTTCACCCACCCCAAAACGGGTCAGGAAACCGACACCCGCTGCGAAGCGGGCTTTTAGGAAGATGTTAATGTATTTGCCGGCATACTAATTTAGGGACGGGTCAGGATTGGCCGGCGCTGCTGTTTCAGAAACTGCGGCGCGCGATCCTGCCGGATAAGAAGTGTGCAGATCCACCTGTTGGGTGGGCCGGATGTAATCCTATGCCAATAATTAACGGGGGGAGCTCTGCCCAC
>NZ_JAIUMX010000185.1:0-3623 GCF_022565315.1 Cyclonatronum sp.
CCGCCGGCTTCTTCGAGGTAGTCGATTTCCTTGCGGTCGTAGGTGCGCCAGAAGTAGCGATTCGGGAACTGCCGTTGGTTGTGCAGCAGCTTCATCCGCTCGGTAACGCAAAAATTCTCCCATAGTGCCCCGGTGTCATCGCGCTGTGAGAGGGGGTTGAAATTGTTGATGAGGCTGTTCCGGATGCCGTTGTCCAAAAAATACACTTTGAAAGATTTTGAAAGCTCTTTGCGCAGGTTTCGGCTGAATGAGCCCAGCCGGAAAACCACAAAGCTTTTTTCCAGCAGTTCAATGTAATTGCGGATGGTATGGTGGTTTTCACCCAGCAGCTTTGCAAGCTCGTTATAGGAAACCTCATGACCCAGCTGAAGCGCCAGCGCCTGTAGCAGCTTAAATAACAGGTCAGACCGCTTGAGCTGATTAAACTGAAGCACATCTTTATACAGGTAGTTGGTCGAAATATCCCGAAGCTCCTCAAGGGCCTCTTCTTCGGGCTGACCGTACACATCGGGGTACATCCCGAACCGAAGCATGTTTTCGAGCCGTGCATCCCAATCGACCGGCAGCGTTTCCTGAGAAATTTCGGTCAGCGAAAACGGGTAAAGCGTGAAGGTGCGGGAGCGGCCGGTCAGGGGCTCGCTCACGGACTGCGCCATGTCGAAAGAGGACGAGCCTGTGGCAATCAGCTGAATGTCCGGCCGCGTATCGGCCAGTACTTTCAGCGTGAGGCCAATGTTAGGAATGCTCTGCGCCTCATCAAGCACAATTACTTTATAGTTGCCCAGAAAATCATTCAGGAGCGCTGTGTTGGTTGTTTCGAGCGCCTGACGGTACTGCAAAATTTCACAGTTGATGTACCGCGCTTCATCACCAAACCCGGCAAGAAGGGCTTTGGAAAGGGTCGTTTTACCGGTGCGGCGCGCTCCGTAAAGGATGATGACCTTCCCCTTAAACAAAAGCTTTTGGATGCTGTCCTGAATGCTGCGTCGGATCATGGCTGTGCTGCGTTATGGTAACGGTTCCGGGTATCAGTTGACCGCATCCTGCCGGGCGGAGTTAAACCTGATGCCCTATAAAGTAGGCAAAATACAAATCCCGGAAGTCAACTTCCAAAATTTATATAAATCCCGGAAGTTCACTTCCGAAATTTAGGAAAAGGAGGTCGCCGTCACTTTATGCAGCCGCAGGGATAAACCATGCTTTCGGTTAAGGGCAATCAGGCCGTGCCGGGGGTCACCCGGTCCATCGTCACAAAATCTCTGAAGTTAGTCCGGTCGATGGTTTTGCTTTCTGCCTTGTAGGTGTTAATGAAGCTTGCTGAGAGCCGTTCGCGTCCCTGCGCATCCCACTTGAACTCAAAACCGCTGATTCTGCCTCCCAGGTCCTCTACCCAGTCCACTTCCTGCTGCTGCTTGGTGCGCCAGAAATAGGTGCGGGCCAGTGACTCCTTATATGCAATTTGCTTTATGCGCTCTGAGACCAGAAAGTTTTCCCAAAGTGCCCCTTTGTCGGTTCGGGAGGCCGGCGGATCAAAGTTTCCGATAATCATGTTTCTCACCCCGTTGTCGTAGAAATAGATTTTATTGTTTTTCCTGATTTCATTGCGCAGGTTCCGGCTGAAAGCACCAAGCCGGAAAACAACATAGCCTTTTTCGAGAATTTCAATGTACCGGCTCACCGTTTTGGTGTCGAGGCCTGTCATTTGCCCAAGCTCCGCATAACTGACCTCGCTGCCGGTCTGAAAAGCAAGGGCACGCACGAGCTTGTCGAGGGCATCCGTTTTTTTGATGCCTCCGTAAATAAGCAGATCGCGGTACAGGTAGCTGTTTACAAGATTGCGCAGCACCGGAATTTCGTCGCCCGGCGACATGAGCACATCCGGATAAAACCCGTATATCAGCCTGTGCTCAAGCTGCTGTTGTGAGGCGAGGTACCCGTGCTGCTGCTCGAATTCTTCCCAGGAAACCGGAAAGAGCTGATACTCCCACTTGCGGCCGGTAAGGGGCTCGTTAAGCTGATTTGCAAGATCAAAAGAGGATGAACCGCTCGCAAACAGCTGAACCTGTTTGAACTGATCCGTGATGATTTTCATGGTCTGACCGATGTCGGGTATTCGCTGCGCTTCATCAATAAAAACCCGGTTGTATGTTCCGAGGATGGAGCGAATCCGCCCTGTATCCGCTCCGCCTAACATTTCCCGTGTTGAGGGGTCGTCACCGTTGAGAAAAAGAAAAGGCGTACCGCGCAGAATGGTCGTCATAAGCGTTGTTTTGCCGACCTGTCGGGGCCCCGTAACAATGATAGCCTTGCCGGAACCAATCCGTTTCTCGATGGAAGCCTGCAGGGTGCGTTTGTACATGGCGGAGGGGTTTAGGGGAAAAGTCAGGAGCTTGTTTACCGGTAAAGATAATCAAAACATAACCATTCCGGAATCAAATCCATTTTGGTCATAACCATTCGGGATTTCACTCCGGTTTAGTCATAAACGCAGGCTTTCCAGAAGTGAAGGGTTTGGTGGCGCAGCTCAGAAATCCCGCCTCCGGATACGCACAAATCCTGCCCTTCGGGGCTTCCCGAAAAAGGGCTCAAAAAAGTATATTGGCACAGCATGACTCGCTGCAATCTCAAATTTTCCGAATCCGCTTTATGAAAACAAGTCTGGTCGTTTTTCTGCTGATTTTACTGACGGGCTGTCAGGAGGCCGCGTCTCAGACCGTGACCGGCATCCTCACGGAGCATGCCGGTCAGGAGGTGCGCCTCGAGGGCTTTCGCGGCTTCGATACCCGGCTAATCAGCAGCGGCAGGGTTTCTGACAGCGGGGAATTCTCGCTTTCGTATGCCGGCGAGGAGCCGGGCATGGCGCTGCTTACGGCGGGCGGCGGCAGCCCGTTTGTGGTTGTGCTTTCGGGTGAAGACATCCGGCTCGAGGGGGCTTCGCCGGCCATGCCCGAAACCATGCGGGTGGTGGAGGGCACCGAAAACCAGCTGTTTGAGCAGTACGCCTCGGAGCATCCGCGGCGCGAGCAGGCCCTCAGCGCCTGGATTTACCTGCGCACCCTTTATGATGCAGATTCGCTCTTCGCCGCGCATCAGCTGCCCCGCGAGGCCATTGCAGCCGAAATCGCGCGCATCCGGGCAGAAGATGAAGCCTTCCTCTCGGCGCTTGATCCCGACACGTACATCAGCTGGTATCTGCCGGTCCGGCGGCTTGTGAGTGCGGTGCCGGTTGTGGCGCAGTTCCGCACGGAGGAAATCCCGGCAACCATCGAAGCCTTCCGGCAGCTCGACCATACCGACCCGCGCCTGTACCGCAGCGGACTCCTCGCCGATGTGCTGGAAAGCCATGTGTGGCTGATCGAAAACAGCGGGCGTGATCTCGATGCGGTCTTTGAGGCGCTGAACCGCTCCGCCGATATCCTCACCGAAAACCTCTCAGCCGATCCCGTGCGATTCCGGGAGCTCACCGCATTCCTGTTTGAGCTGCTCGAAAGGCGGAGCCTGTTTGCCTCATCAGAGCATCTTGCGCGCCGGCTGCTCACGCAGTACCCGGAGCTGCCTGACCGGAACCTGCGCGCAAAGCTGGAAATCTACGGCGCCATGCGCATCGGCAACACCGCTCCCGA
>NZ_JAIUMX010000186.1:0-3619 GCF_022565315.1 Cyclonatronum sp.
CCGTCTGAAGCGGGGTGAGGGCATTTTTCATTTCCTCAGAAAACCGCCGCTCGTAGTTTTCTTTTTCTTCGGCCTCAACCGCAGCCCTGAGTTGGCACCGCACCTCCGGATTTGTGACCACGCAAAAATGCCAGGGCTGCAGGTTGGCTCCGGACGGAGCCGTTCCCGCTGTCCGAATTGCGAGCTCCAAAATCTCATCCGGGATGGCATCCGGAGCGAATGCCCGCACGCTTCGCCGGACATTCATCAGCACGTAAAAATCCATCGCCCGCCGATGCATTTCAGCCGGGGTAAGGCGGGTGAAGTCAAGCGGGATGTGCGCGTCGGGTGATTCCGGTTCAGGCATTGGGTTCGGGTAATGTGGAAAAAGCAGAATGGATGAGGAACTACGGTTTTAGTTGCCGTTTCCGGCGCGTTCGCGGATGCCGTCGAGCAGCTCGTCCAGCGTTTCCCGGCTGAAGTAGTGCCCTTCACGGATAACGCCCCCGATCTGATCTCCGAAGGGGAAGTGTTGCAGCGGATTTACGCGCAGCAGCACGAGATCGGCACGGAAGCCCGGCGCAACACGTCCGGCCTGCTCGCTTTCGCCGAGATACGCAGCCACGTTAACCGTGCCCGTTTCGAGCGCCTCAAAAGGGGACAGGCCGGCCCGGGTGAGCAGTTCGAGCTCGCGGTGCAGGGAGAAACCCGGCGGATTGAAAATCTGAGGCGCATCGGCACCAAGCAGCAGAGCGGCGCCTTCGAGGTGAAGCGTGCGCGTAAGCTGAAGCCGCAGGGCCAGAAACTGCCGGGCTTTTTCAGCATCATACACTTCGCTTTCCCGTGTTTGCCGCACAAAATTGGCCCAGTTTTCGGCCGTTGGCTTTGAGATGAATTCCATACCCGGCCATTGCAGCATCAGCTCGGGTGTGAGTTCGGGATTAAAAACATTTTCGAGCAGGGTGTTGGTCGGCACGTTCCAGACGCCGGCTTCACGGGTGAGGCGGGCGGCCTGCTGCATCAGGGCCGGATCGGCATCGAAAGCAAGGTCGTAGCCGAAATAGATGATGGGCGGATCTTCACGCTCAGCCGGGTTGCCGGCCAGAAACTCCATATAGCGGTCGAGGTGATCGATGCTGCCCTTGCCCGACGCAAAGCTTCGCTCAAGCCCGACCGCATGCGAAATATGCCCGCTGAACTCAATGCCGAGCGCGTTGGCTTCTTCCGTTACCGCATCAAAAAAAGCAACGTTCAGGCCGGGATGAAACTTGAGCAGGTCGTAACCCGCCAAATGCTGCTGCCGCACCATTTCGCGGCCCTGTTCTTCAGAGGTTACAGAGTTGCCGTTGAAGGAGGGACCGGAGGTGAAAATCCGCGGGCTCACAATTTCATGCCGCGCGGCCTGCTCCCGCAGCTCGAGATGCGCCGGCTCGCCCAGCATGCCCCGAATGGTCGTGATGCCGTTGGCGAGATACAGCACCAGGGTATCTTCCATGTGCTGACGCCCCCGCATGCGCGGCGGGATGTGCGCGTGCATCTCGGCCAGACCGGGTATCACAAACAGCGGACCTTCGATACGCACCGCATCCTCCGGAATTTCGGCCGAACCCGCATCACCCATCCACTGAATGACGCCGTCGCGGATAAGGAGCGTCTGACCTTCGGTAATCTGATCGCCTGCCATGCTCAGCACGGCTGCGTTTTCAATCACCAGGGTTTCCCCGTTGGCCTGTGCCTGCGCCAGCCTGCTGCCGGCATCGAAAAAAAGGACGAGCAGGGCGCTCATCATCACACCAAAAAACAATCGGATTTTCATAACGCTAACCATTTTTGAGATGGGAAGAAAAAAGAAGACGAATCACTGAGCGGCAGCTCTTTGCAGACCCGCTTATACCTAACCTAAAGGAATTTCGGGACAAAAAAGTTGCCCGAACGAATTTTTACTTCCGAAGCCGGCTGTCGAAACGGAATTTGCTGCGGTTGGAAATGCGGGATTTTTTTATTCCACCTCCCCGGATAAAGTGACGATCCTGTACCGCTAATATCACCAGCTCTAAGGCTTTTTGTGATGCGATAGACGTACATAAAAATCAGCTGAAAACCCCGTGCTCAATACGCCCTAAAATTTCGCGAACCTTCGAAATCCCCTCGGGAACACTTAGCAGCTCTGCAGGTGCTAATCCGCCAAGGGCCATGTTTTGCTGATACAGCCAACCAATAAAGTTCTCTTTGTTTTCTAAAACCGCTGATCCAAACAAAAAAAGATGAGTAAGTTCCAAAAGTTGCACAGCATCATTTTTTTCTAAAGGCTTGTCCTGCCTGATACGCTTAGCTAAAGTTTGTTCAGACATATTGAAGAATGCAGCTGTTTGCCTGCGTGTGATGCCAAAGTAATCTACAAACCTGTTAATAACGCCCGCACCGATTCCGCCCGAAGCTGCTGTGATAAAATCCAGCGGATTCTCTACACTTACACTTAAGTTACTTTCCCCGATGATGCTCACCAGTTCATCAAAAGGATTCGCAAAAGCATTTATTTTTTCCGGACTTTCAATCATGATACTTCAATTAAAGGATGAAATTCAAAATAATTTCAATTGATGCTGTTCCCAAATTGTACTGATGAATTATAATTGCCGTGGGCAGAAAAATTGCTGGTTTGAACCCCCAGTCTCCGCTACCGTCTCAAAACTTCAGATGCAGCCCGAAAAACGGCATGAGTTCCTGCGAGGGTTCGGCCCAGGCGAGGCCGTTGGTGAAGCTGAACGGCCCGCGTATGAAGTAGCGAAAGCCAAGCAGCGTGATGTCGTCTGACCCGGCCGTGGTGTCAAAGCGTGTTTCTGCAATCAGGTGCACATTCCGGGCAAGCCGGCTGCTCCCGGCTATGAGTATGAACGATTCTCTCACCGAATAATCAACAAACTCATCACCGAAAAAGCGGGTAAGCCCCAGCGTGACATGATGGTTTTGGCTTCCGACCGTGAGCTTCCCGCTTAGAGTCAAAAACCAGCTTTCCCGATAGTCAGTGACCGAAAAGTCGCTTCCGGTCAGGGCCGTAATTTCAGGTGAAAAGGAGAGATGCACCCAGTCCGGCAGGCCCGGCGCTGAAAGCTGAACCCCGACACTCAGCGGATTGCTGTACCGCTGCTCCCTGAAAAAACGCGGCAGAACAGAAAATAAAGTGAAGCTGCCCACAAGCTGTAGATGCGGATTTACCCCGTAAGCAATCTGATTATGGAGCAGCATCAGGTTGGTGTAACGGATGCTGCCGGGCTCCTGCGCAAAGGCCGGACCCGCAAAAAAGTAGCGGTCGCCAATGTATCCCGGCATGGGCCGCTCCTCAAAGGCCTGCGCCTGCATGCCCGAGGGCAGCAGAAAAAAACATAACAGCACGATAGCAGGGAAGGCTGTCTTCATGATGGTAAATTTTTGGGGATGAGGGGATGAGTCTTACTTTCTAACCTTCATAAATCTCAGGGGTTCCGGAAAAATCTAAACAGTGATTTTCGGAGCGAAAACCACCCGGACTCATGTAAATCAGTCGGCTTTTCCTATCTTCCCAGCCAACCTAACCAACTACGTTTTAAGCAGCAAACGAAGATGCCAAAAATTTCAGGTCAGATTGTTGATGTCATCAGCC
>NZ_JAIUMX010000187.1:0-3495 GCF_022565315.1 Cyclonatronum sp.
CCCCCCCATCACCCGCGCTTCCGAAAGCTCACCGCAATGCCGGCGATTGCGGTTAGCAGCATGAGGAGGTTGAACCAGTCACCGTAGCGGGCATAGAAGGTGAGGCGGGTGGAGGTGGGTACCTGCAGCTCGAAGGCGGTGCGGGTCCAGTATTCGGTGCGGGTGTGCGGGCGGCCGTCGGCGGTGATCATGCCGGAGATGCCGTTGTTGGCGCTCCTCACTACGGCGCGCCTCAGTTCGATGGCACGCAGCCGGGCAAATTCGTAGTGCTGCAGGTGCCCGCTTGTGCGGCCCCACCAGCCGTCGTTGGTAATCACGGCCACAAAACCGGCCCCCATCAGCACGCTTTCACGCACAACGGAGGGGAAAACGGAGTCGTAGCAGACCACCGCCGGTGCCAGAACCCCGTTGGTGGCTTCGAACACGTGCATATGCTCGCCCCGCCCGAAACCGGTGATGTCGCCCCAGTCGAGGTTCAGCGGCAGACGGCTTAGGGTGTGGGCAAAGGGCATTCGCTCTACGATGGGCACGAGGCGTATTTTATTGTAGTGCTCAAAGCTTCCGTCGGGGAAAAAGGCGACTGCGCTGTTGAAGATGTTGAAGGGCCGGCCCAGGTAGTCGGTGCGGTGCACTCTGGGCGGCTGCTCGTTCTGATAGTACATGAAGAAGGCCGCGCCGGTAACAATGGGTACGTTCCACTGCGCGGCTTTTTGAAACAGGTGCAGGTCGTTGCTGCTGCGGCTGATCTGCGAGACCCGCCCCATGAGGGCGTTTTCGGGCCAGAACATGATGTGGGTGTTGGCGGTAACCACGCTGTCGATCATGGCGGTGAGTTCGAGCAGCGGTGTGGTGGTATCCTCATAGCCGGCAAGCGGCAGGTAGGAGTCGTAGTTGGGCTGCACCACAACTACATTGGTGTAGCCTTCAGGCTCAAAATCGGTCTGCCAGTGGATGAGCAGAGAAAGGAGGATGCTCCCGAGCCAAAGTCCGGCAGCGGTGAGCAGCGGCTTTTTGCGGGGCTCTGGTTTCGCGAAGCCCTGACCCAAGCCGGAACTGACGGGATTTGTCCGAAGGGCACCAATCCCATCACCCAAAAAGAACGCAATTATTATAGTGAGAAAACTGACGGACAGAAAGCCGGTGAATTCGATGTACTGCACGGCGAAGGTCCAGGTGGACCATGCGTTGGCGAGGATGAGCCAGGGCCAGGCGAGGTCCCAGTGCAGGTGCATCCATTCGTAGCTCACCCAGATGGCCGCGGCGCTGATGAAGGCGAACGCCCGGTTTTTGAGGCGTTTCAGGCACAGGTGCATCAGCCCGAAAACCACGGCCATGATGGCGCTGTTGGCCAGGATGGCGGCAACCCCTCCGATCACGGTTGCCATGGTGAGCCAGTAGGTGGTGATTACGTTCCACAGCAGGAAGGCCGGGTAGCTGAAATAGGCCGCTTCGCGGAAGCTGCCGCTGAGCGCGGAGAGGCGCATGAGCAGCGCAAAAGCCGGAAAAAGCAGGAAGGGGAAGGGGAAAGGGGAAAAGCTCAGGCCCATAAGCAGGCCGGAAGCCAGGGCAAGCTGCCAGCGGTTCAGGCGGAACAGGAAATCAGGCATCGGTTTCGGGTACGGATACGGATTCTTCGGAGTAGTTTTTTCCGGCGAGTATGAACACAAACTCGCCTTTCTGTTTTTCGCGGCTGCTGAGCGTGGCATGCACTTCGGTGAGGCTGCCCCGCAGGATTTCCTCAAACAGCTTGGTGAGCTCGCGGCCCACGGCGCAGAGGCGGCCGGGTTCACATACTTCGAGCAGCTCCCGCAGCAGCTTTTCGATGCGGTGCGGACTTTCGTACAGCACCACGGTGCGCTCTTCTTCGGCGAGGGCGGCGATACGCGTTTTGCGTCCTTTTTTTTGTGGCAGGAAGCCCTCGAAAACGAAGCGGTCGCTCGGCAGTCCGCTTGCGGCAAGCGCGGTTACCCCGGCAACAGGCCCCGGAACCGGAACGACTTTCACGCCGGCCTGATGCGCTGCCCGGGCCAGCAAAAAGCCGGGATCAGAAATCGCAGGCATGCCCGCATCGCTGATGAGCGCCACCGATTCTCCGGACTGAAGCCTCTTTACCAGCTCGCCGGCCTTACGGTGCTCGTTGTGCTGATGGAAGGAGGTGAGGGGCGTCTGAATGAGCAGCCTGCGCAGCATGGCGCCGCTCGTGCGGGTGTCTTCGCAGGCAATTACAGAAGCGCTGCCCAGAATCTGCTGCGCGCGCGGGCTGAAATCCTGCACATTGCCGATTGGCGTGCCCACCAGGTACAAGGTGCCCGGCTCTGCAAGCTGTCGGTTTTCTTCAGTTAAGGGAGATTCGGTCATGAGCGGGTTGGGTTTACGAACGGCGTTTACAAGGCAGATGAACGACTGCCCGCGCCGGTATCGTTTATCACATTTCATTAAGGAAGCGGAAAGCCTTAAATTATAAGGCTAAAGTATTTGCAGACAAAACCTGCCTCCGATAATCTTTGCAGGGAAAACCGGCGCTCATGGCCGGCCTGCCTCACATCATCAGATCTACATCACTTTTTAAAGGAAATACACTTATGCCGATGGACAAATTTAAGCCGACCGGGCTCAATCACATCACCCTGAGAGTTAATGAAATTGAGCGGGCAGAGGCCTTTTACGGGGGGATTCTGGGGTTCAAGCTGGAGAAAAAAATGGGCCGGAGCATGGCCGTTTACCGCATCGGCAAAGATTCCATCGTGCTCGTTGAAGCCGAGACAAGCTACAACCGCGATTCCAAAGATTACCGCGTAGATCACTTTGGCTTCACGGTAGCTGACCCCGCTGTTATTGATGAGATGGCCGCCTATTTAAAAGAGCGGGAAGTTACCATCATCAGCGGTCCGGCCAACCGGAAGAACGGCCGTTTCCTGTTCGTATCTGACCCGGACGGCAACCTGATCGAAATTTTCAACGAGAAGTAAGCCGCTGAAATCGGGCGCGCGGAGAATGAAGTCTGACAGGCTTCCGGCCGTCGCGATCCTTTTTCATGCTTTATTTTCTGACATTCTCACAAGGCTGGCTAAATAAACCGCTTGGTATGAAATTTGCAGCTTAGAGCCAAAATTCAGGCAGCCGCCGCTTCGCGGCTTCATTCTTTAACCCGCTTATTTATCAAAACGACGATGAGTACTGAAAACGTAAACAGCACCAATCAGGACAGCGAACTCGATCCTGCGGCTGAAACCGAAACGCTTGACCAGGAAAAAGCATCTGCTGCAGAAGATCAAAACGCCGGCGCTGATGCCGGTAAAGCCGCCCTTGAGGCAGAAATTGAGCAGCTTAAAAAGCAGCTCCAAAGCAAGGAAGATCAGATCCTCCGAAAAATTGCCGAGTTCGAAAACATGCGCCGCCGCACGAACCGCGAGCGCCTTCAGCTGTTTGATGACGCCAAAATTAAGGCCGTTGCCGATTTCCTTCCGGTTTTTGACGATCTGGGCCGAAGCCTGC
>NZ_JAIUMX010000188.1:0-3456 GCF_022565315.1 Cyclonatronum sp.
CTCCCCAGGCCAGCGCCCCGAGCGAGAGCTTGGCCAGATGTACGGCCCCGGCTTCTTCCAGCTTCCGGATAACGGTCGCGGTCTGTTCAAGCACCTGATCCTGATAGGGCACCGCGCCCCAGGTAGTCGGGTAGCCTTCAAGGGCGAGCAGGTCTTTGCTGCCGTACGGGATGCCGTGCAGCGGACCCAGCCACACGCCCGCCGCAAGCAGAGAATCGGCACGGGCAGCCTGCGCAAGGGCAAGCTCGTCTGTGAGGGTGATGACCACCTGAAGCTCGGCATCATACCGGCGGATCCGATCAAGATAAATCGTAGTAAGCTCCACCGCGCTGAGCTGACCGCTTCGGATGAGCACGCTCAGCTCGGCAACCGTCAGAAATGCCAGCTCCGCGTCGGATGCAGGGCGCTGCACCTGCTCCGGCAGCTGCCAGTTGTGCGCGCCGCCGCTCTCCACCGGAAGTTCAAAACCCGCCGGTAGCGGATTGAACTGCATGGCCGGCCACACCTCATTGCCGATTTCCCGCGCCCTGATGGCTTCATAGGTCTGCAGATTGCTCCGGATGCCGGCAAGCATCGAATCGCGGTAGGCCTGCCGAAAGTCCAGCCCGAACAGCACCTCTGCCGCTGCGAGGTGCTCGGTTGTGGGCGTCCGGTCTTCAAAAAAACCGTTGGCGCTGTGGTACAGGGCCATCAGCAAAAAGGCAGCAAGGAAGCCGTAAAGCGAGAAAGAGAACTTTTTCATAAGAAATGATGAGGAGAGGTGAATGAAGCTGTCGCTCAGGAATCTAACCCAATGGAGGGGAACAGGCAACCGTTCCGGCAGTGTAAAGCCATGCAGGCAGCCGGCGGAGAATTCGTCAGCAATTCAGGCCCGAGAGCCGTATTTTAAAAGTTCAGCCAATCAGTGAAGCCAAATGGTGTTTCACACTATATAATATCCAAGGATGCAGAGGATTCAGAAGAGGTGAGGATTCCCCAAGCTTCTCATTTTACCGGCCGCAATGTGCCGCTTAAAGCTATGATTAAAATGAAATGTGCAAAATGTTTATACGGCCTGCTGCTTATGTCGGCATTGTGGGCAGCAGGAATGAGCCTTGCAGCTGCGCAGTCTGCAACGGTTGTGATTAACGAGGTGATGGCTTCAAATGCCACAACCCTTGCCGATGAAGACGGCGATTTCGAGGACTGGATCGAGCTCTACAATCCCACCGGTTTGCCGGTAAATCTTTCCGGCTATGCCCTGTCTGACGACTACAGCGAGCCGCAGATGTGGTTCTTTCCCAACATCAGCATTGAGCCGGGCGCGTTTCTGCTGGTGTGGGCATCAGGCAAGGACCGTCGCATCCCTTTTGGCGAGCTGCACACGAATTTTTCCATTGCTGCCTCGGGCGAGGAAATCCTGCTTGTGAATCCGTACGGGGAAATCGTTGATGAGCTTGCCCCGACTCAAATCCCGACCGATATCAGCTATGGCCGCTTTCCCGACGGTGCCGGCAGCTGGCAGTATTTTTCGACACCTACGCCCGGAGGTCCGAACGAGGCCGGTCTGCCTGGTCTGCTCCCGGCGCCTGAGTTCAGTTCGCCCCCCGGTTTTTACAACGAGCCCGTTCTGCTTGAGCTGCTCACCGATGCGGATGAGGCCCTCATCCTCTACACCCTCGACGGCTCGGAGCCTGACCCGGCGAATATCGATTATAACGCCCCGCATTTTACCGTCAATTATTTCTTCCCCGGCGACTCGGATGTTTCGGTGATGGAGGAGCTTCAAAACCGGACCTTTATTTACACGCAGCCGCTGCAGCTTATGCCGGCCGCAGATCAGCCCTACCGCATCTCCGATATCATCACAACCTACCGCCGGGATGGCAGCAACTGGCGGTGGCAGACTCCCCCGCCGGACCTGCCGCGGGCATGGGTAATTCGGGCAGCACTGCATCAGGCCGATGAGACGGGCCCGGTGGCAAGCGGCAGCTGGTTCGTGGGCGATTTCAGCGACCCGGCTTTCAGCAGCATGCCGGTGCTTTCGGTGATTGCCCCGCCGCAGCGTCTCTTTGGTTTTGAGGAGGGCATCTATGTGCCGGGCAGGGACTATTTCGAAGCAGGCGGCACGGAGCAGGGGTTTGTTTGGCGCGGCAACTACGACCGCCGCGGACGTGAATGGGAAGTGCCGGTGCATGCCGAACTTTTCGGAGCGCAGCAGTCCGGCCCCGATTTCGCCCAAAACCTGGGTCTCCGCTTACACGGCCTCGGTTCGAGAACCAACCCCAACAAATCTTTCAGGCTGTATTCCCGCTCGGAGTATGACGAAGAAAACACCATGCGTTTCCCCTTCTTCCCCGGTGAAACCAATCGCTATGATGGTCAGCCGCTGGAGGAATACAACCGGCTGATGGTGCGCAGCGGCGGAAACCTGCGGAAATTCCTGAACGATGCTGCCGCTCACCGTATCCTGCAGCCCATGGAATTGGCGACGCAGCGTGCCCGTGCCGTGCAGCATTTTATAAACGGGGAGTATTGGGGGATGATGTACCTGCGCGACCGCCTCGACCGCTTCCACATCCACTACAACTATGGTCCCGATCCGGATAACGTGATTGTGATGGATGCGCCGGTTGGCATGGCTGATACGAGCGCTGTGGATGAAGGCCTGCCCGAAGACCTCGCCCTGTGGCAGCAGCTGTGGCAGTTTATTGTCACCGCTGATTTGGAGGATGACGAAATCTTTGCACAGCTCGAAACGCAGCTCGACCTCAGCGGCTACATCGATTATCTGGTGAGCATGATTTACTGGGGAAATGTGGACTGGTACGGCAACAAGCATTTCAAATTTTGGAGGGTGAGGGAAACCTCTGACGCGCCCTTCCACGACGGCAAATGGCGGATGATGGTCTGGGATTTTGATGAAGCCGGGCGCGCATCACACCTTGAATACGATTTGCTCTACAACGTCCTCTCAGCTGAAGGCAGCGGAGCGCCGCCCTACTACTTTGACCATGACCCTGAGCGGACCCTGATGTTCCGGCGCCTGCTCGAAAACGAAGGCTTCCGCACACGCTTCATTAACCGCTTTGCGTCGCACATCAATTTTACCTTTGCCCCGCAGCGGGTGCAGCAGATTGTGCAGGATACCGCAGCCGAACTCGAAGCCGGTGCCGCGCTGTACGAGCATCGCTGGGGGTATTCGCCGCTGCGCCATACAACGGTTCAGAATTTTATGCACTATGCCGGGAACCGGCCCGATATTCAGCGGGATCATATCGCCCAAAATTTTGACCTCAGCGGACCTTTCCGGCTGCGCCTGCAAACTTCGGATGCTGCAAAAGGCACCGTAGCAGTTGACGGCTTCCGCATTAGCCCTGAAACAGCGGGTCTGAGTCAGCCCCTTTGGCCGTGGACGGGCTACTACTTCCGGGATGTGCCCCTCAGCCTGACCGCTGAACCAGGCTTCGGCTACGC
>NZ_JAIUMX010000189.1:0-3383 GCF_022565315.1 Cyclonatronum sp.
GCCCCGGGATGTTTGGCGCACAGTATGATGGCAGCCGCTACATCATCGATGTACACCGGAATAAAATTACCGGAGCCGTCACCGAGAAATACAGGATTGCCATCGAGTACATTTTTGAACATGGTTTCTGACCAGAAGCCATGCCCGGGGCCGTAAATCATAGAAGGACGCACAATGGAAAGCTCCATAGCATAGGCCGCTGCGGTTTGCTTTGCGCGCTTTTCGGCCTGCGCTTTTGTGCGGGGATAAGCTGAGGAGTGATTCAGGGCAAGGGGCGCGGTTTCATCAACCATTTTCAGGTTTTTCATATCGTACACCCCTACCGTGCTCACGTGTACAAACCGCTTAACCCCGGCTTCTCCGGCAAGCCTCACGAGCAGTTCCGTGGCATCAACATTTACTTTTTGTGCCGTTTCCGCATCGGCCATGATAGCCGCAGCTGCATGAAAAACAACCTCTTTGCCCTCCACCAGTTTTTTCAGGCTTTCTTCATCGGTGAGTTCGGCAGCTGTTAGCGTTACCCCGTGATCTTTCAGATAAGACACCCGATCCAGATTTCTGCCCGTGCCGGTCACAATCGCTTTTTCCTGCCCGGATAGCAGTTCTGAAAGCCGGGCACCCACAAAACCCGTTGCGCCTGTTACCAATACCTGAGTACCGCTGAGTGATTCCATAGTTTACACCTGTGTTATGTGAAGGATGACGTCTAAAAACTAACTACTGTAGAATACTAAGTTCAGCAGCTAAGCTGCTTCGAGGCATGAATTTAATACAAATATATTTAGCCGCAACTCATTATTTTTTGATGGTTCTGATTCATCTGAAAACTTCCCGCAGTAAAAAGAGAATCCTGCCAATTCAAGGCCCGCAGGATAAGTGAACCCGCAAAGGTTGTAGCTAACGCAGAAGGAATGATGCGCAGGCATCCATCCCCTGCAAACTACTCCATTTTCTTCCTGAGCAGTTCGCAGGTTAATTTTTTTCAGAATGCAGGCGGCTCCCGGCATCCTACCGCTTCTTTGTACCCGTTGTGTTCAGGCGCCATTTGAACACATGGTCCGCGCCGGTTATAAACAGGATGTCGTGCTCCTCCCCGCCCCACTCCAGGTTGGTGATCTGCTCACCAAAAGGAATCCGGTGCAGCATCTGCCCGTCTGCATCGAAGATGATGAGTCCCCGCGGCCCGGTTGTGTAGAGGTTTCCGTGCACATCCGTAATTATGCCGTCGGCGGCTCCCAATCCGGAACCCATCTCCCCGACATTTGCAAAAAACTGCGGACTGTGTGGTATGGCGTCATTATCAAGCTCAAAAAACAGGATGTTGCCCGCGCCGGAGTCGTTAACAAAAAGCCTGTTTTCTTCAGCGTTAAGCACAATGCCGTTGGGATAGTCAAATGCGGTATAAAACACGTAGGGCGTGCCGTCGGGGGTAATTATGTATATGCCGCTGAAATCCAGCTCACGGTCTTCATCGCGCACGCCAAACGGCGGGTCGGTGAAAAAGATGGTGCCATTGCTGTGTACTGTCAGGTCGTTAGGACTGTTGAACCGTTTTCCATCAAAGTTATCGAGGAAGATTTCAAATGGCCTGCCCGCTTCCGAAAGCCTGCCAAGCGATCCGCGGTGCTGAGCCAGCAGCAGGGTGCCGTCGGTATCGGCCTGTATGCCGTTGGTATTCCCGCTGGGTTCCAGAAAAATGCCTGTGCTGTCGGCTTCGCTCCAGCGGTACACCCGGTTGGCGGGGATGTCGCTGAATAGCAGGAAGCCATCCGGGTGCCAGTACGGGCCTTCGGTGAACTGATGCGGACCGCTGATGATGGCAGGTGCCTCGCCTTCAATCAGCAGGCTTACCGTATCCTCGGATGAAGCCTCACCTGATCCGGCCTCAGATTCCGCATATACCGGTGTTTCGGATTCATCCGATGAACCGCAGCCTCCCAAAACAAGTATCAAAAGAGTGAGCAGGCTAACAGCGATAGTATTCTTGGGCATGGGTTTTGGATTAGGTAAAAAACGGCGGGAAGTGAGCAGGGACTCCTCAAAAGCAAATATTGCACTTACAGAGTGTTGTTTTTGATTGGTTTATAGCCAATCCGGGCTTGCTTCTTTATACATAATTTTTTTATGATTTCTAAAAAATAATCTGCAAATGGCAAACTATACCTGACAGTACCAAATTCAATTTGAGGATTTTCCTAACCTTTACCAACCCAAACTTAATCCAAAAACCGCTGGGTTCAGCCTGGCGCCTGCTACCGCGGGATCGCATGCTCAGCGTCTGTTCAGGACATTTGCAGGCTTCCGTTGGCAGCCCGACCATTACCCCTACTACATTTATCGGTGCTTTCATTATCAGGCACAGACTCCGGCTCTGTTAAGATGAGATCCTGTAAACCATATCAGAGAAACCCTGCATGCAGCTTTTCTTGGGCTCTTCGCATTTTATCCTAATCAGATGCTCGCCCGATGCCTGTCGCTAAAGTATATTCAAACCACAGAAATGAATCTTCAGATTATTGCCTGTTTGTATTACACTTATGTCTGGTTTTCGATGCCGGATTAAACAGATGATTTAGCCAGCTCGGTAACCTCAACCCTCAGCGAATCAAAATCGACCGGTTTGGTGAAAAACTTTTTGGCGCCCGAGTTTATCGCCTTATTGTAGTTTTCATTATCGCCGTAGGCCGAAATCATACTTACATGGATCTGCGGAAACTCAGCTTTCACTTTATCAAGCAGCTCCAGCCCCGACATACCGGGCATGTTGATGTCAGAAAATATGTAAAGCACATCCGGCGGCTGCGTGCTGTGCAAGCGCTCGAGTGCCTCTGTGCCTGAAAAGGCAAATTCCAGTTCAACAAGTCCGCTGCGGATTTCTTTTCTGAACTTTTGCCGGAACAGCATTTCAACGTCCCGTTCGTCGTCTACTACTAAAATTTTCATAGGTGTACTTTGGTTTTTGGCGTTTTCAGTCATTTCAGAAATGGGTATGCATTCTTTCGGTTTTCAGTCGAGGCTTATCCCTCCGTCATGATTAAGTTAGTGAAGCAGGCCCTCTAATGATTGCACTATTTACGCAAAAGTTTGGACTATTTACGCATTCAGATACTTTTGGGTGATATAAGAGCAGATAAGCAAACCAGATCCAACTGCCAGATTCAAAATATTGGCGCTTAGCCTTCATACGCCGATGGTATGTTTAAGGCGGTCTGAACCGAGGGTTATCTGGTTATTGACCCCTGTTTCTGATTCAGTCATCGTTTATTCAATGGATTGGAAAAAGGTGTTATTTATTTTCAAACTCCACCCATATCCTTTCAATCAATTCACTGGCGGAAAGTATTTCTTTGACCCTTGATACTCCTTCGCCGGCATACATAGCC
>NZ_JAIUMX010000190.1:0-3333 GCF_022565315.1 Cyclonatronum sp.
AGGCCTGCTCAGACTGAAAAAACAAATTAGCACGTTTATTATCCCTGAACGACCCGACAGGAGCTACCCAAGAAGGACTAAACAGGGCAGGTACCGAAAATATAAATAAAGTTAGTGCCATTACTCTTGAGAGGGGAATTGCACGCATCGGGGCGTGGATGGCACGCGGATTTTGCGGATTGGGCCGGATTTGCGCGGATGTTTGATTCCCACCCGCTGGCTAAGAAAAGCCTCTGAACTCCGAAATGCCCACAAAACAGCAAACACGCCAACCCGCACCGAGACCTGTGCCTGTGAGCACTGAATTGCCCAAAATGCGGCAAACTCAGCGACCCGCAGCCAATCCAGCGCTTATGAGCACCAAAATGCCCAAAATGCGGGAGAATCCCCTCTTGAGAGGGGTGCCCCCGGCACAATGGTGGCCGAAGGCGCTGAAATTGGAACACCTGCAAAGTGTGTAATGGGGAAAAACCAACCGGGGCGGGGTGTGACCTTCGGAGCCCCACACAAGCCCGGTGCAGTAAAATCAACTTCGTGAGCATAGCTCCGTGTCAGCCGGGGTGAGATCCGGCACCGGGGCGGTCACAGCCCGCCCGTTCGCTACGCTCACCGGGGCACCCCTCTCAAGAGGGGAATTGCACGCATCGGGGCAATAAAAAAATGTTGGTGATCAGGTAGCTAAACCCTCCAGGATTTTTGAAACCTTGGAGGTTTGTCCTTTCCACGCCCCCAAAACCAGCTCCCGAGTCACCCCTCTCCCGCAACTGAAAGCGGCCCAAAAACCCCGTAACCTTCTGCGGGAGAGGGGACGGGGGTGAGGGACGCACAGAAGCCGGGCCAGCTACCGGGCATATTCCGGCTTCGGAGATCTCTCACATGATGCTTCGACTGGCAACCGGTGCGATCAGCCGCCGTGCCTTCGGATGGTTCCTACAAAACGAGAAGCGTTCGAGATGACATAGAGGGATAGGGGTAGATTGGCGGTGAAGGCCGCTCTATGACCGGTGCCACATTCCTCGCCAAAAAAAAGCCGGGGCGCTTGGTGCGCCCCGGCTTTCGGTGGTTGCTGCAAATGGTTTACAAAATGAGCTGTTTATTTAAGCAGCATCATTTTTTGGGTTTGTACGAAGCTGCCGGCTTGCAGGCGGTACAGGTACATGCCTGAAGCGAGGCGGCTTGCATCAAAGCTCACGGTATGATGGCCTGCATTCTGCTGACCGCTCATCAGTACCGCGACCCGCTGACCCTGAAGGTTAAACACTTCCAGCCTCACTTCAGCAGCTTCGGGAAGCGCGAAGGTGATGTTGGTGGTCGGGTTGAACGGGTTCGGGTAGTTCTGGTTCAGTACGAACTCGGTCGGCATATCCAGCTCGGGTTCGGTGCTTGTTCCGGTGTTGTCGTTGTTGAAGAACACGGTTTCGAGCTCCATGTCTTCACCGGTCATAACCATCACGCGGTTGCCGCCATCGCCATCCCCTACAACACCTTCCCAGCCGCCGTTTGGCAGCTCGCGGCCGTCGCCGGCAAGGATGAAGTACTTGTACTGATGCTCAGCACTGGGCATGCCCTCAACAGCGTGCGCAAGCATGAAAACGCCGCCGTCTTCGTGGCTCATAAGCGTCCCTTCGTGTGCTTCCCAGTTGTTGAAGCTGCCGCGCAGGTGAACTTCATCACCAAGCTCCGGACGGAAAATGCCGTCGGCTTCCTGCACGCTCATATCCACGCGGAAGGTGATTTCGTTGGCTGCAGGTTCTATGGTAATGTTCACCGGCATAACAGCTGCACCGGCAGCGGAGCTGTTATCAACTACAACTTCGGCAGAAAGGCTGCTGCCCGGCATGAAGTCGGCAACTGCTGCAGTTGCTGAAATTTCAGAGCTGAGTCCCGGAGGTACAATACCGCTTGACGGGTGGAAGCTGAAGATCTCCTCTCCGGATTCGCCGCCTTCAAGCAGGGCGCTCAGGCTGAATTCCAGCACGGTATCACCCGTATTCGTCAGCGTGAAGCTGAAAGCTCCGTCCTGACCCTGCATCACGCTGAGTTCAACGCTGTCCGGATCGATCACCAGTACTGGCACTACATCGCCGGTAACGGTCATGGTAGCCGTTACAACGGCTTCAGCCTGCTGCGGATCGTTGCTGATGAAAGCCAGCTCACGAACATATTCGCCTTCATCGTAACCGGTTGCATCGAAGGTGAAGAACACCTCGAGGCTTTCACCGGCTTCTACGATACCCGCTGCCGGGCTGATTTCCGTGATAAACGGTTCGCGGTCAGAAATACCGATGAACTCAACCGAGCCGCTCCAGCTGCTTGAGCCGCCGGGGGTCCAGCCGTGACCGATCCACAGGTACAGGCCTTCGGTATCAATCGGGCTGGGGATGGTAATCGGTGTGTTTACAGCGGTTCCGGGGGCTCCATTTGCGCCGCCGATCCAGGGCACTCGCTCCGGTCCGTAATTGGTGAGGCCGCCAACCTGAAGCACGATTACTTCGCTGCTGAGTTCCTCACTCGTTGTAAACAGGAATGCGAGATCGTTTGCCCAGGTGCTGCCGGTCGAGCTGTCGATCACGAAATCCGGATTCACAGCCGTGAGCTCACCCTGAAGCCCTTCCTGAATGAGCGTAAACTGTCCGCCGCTTGCGGTGAAGTTTTCAAATTCTACCGTGAAAGAGGCTTCGCTGCTGATTCCGGCAGACTGCCCCTGCTGTGCACGGCCTTGCGCGGCTTCGTAGCTGCGAATCAGGGCAGCGTCAGCTTCATCAGCCAGCTCACCCGTTTCGAGGTAGCGGCGGAGGGCTGCGCGGTCACGCACTTCATCAAGATCAGCCTGTGTAAGCGGCTGGGCAAGACTCTTCGTGAGGATGGTTCCGTAACCGGTTTCGCCGTTCAAAATGCGCGCTGCTGCAAAGGCCGGGAAAGCAAATTCCAGCGGACCGTCGCCTGCATTTTCCACAAAAATGCTCTGCTGCGTACTTTCACCGGAAGCAAGCGCTGCAGCTACTTCCGCGGGGTTGAGCACGAGTTCGGGCACTTCCGTACCGGCACCGGTAAGGGTGATGACGAGATCGCCCTCAGTATCATTGCTCGGAATGGTGATCGTAGCATCATAATCACGTACTTCGGTTGGGGTGAAGGTAACATCAAAACCCGCAACCTGACCGGGTGCAAGAATAAACCCGCCCGAATTGCTGCTTACAAATGCCTCATCGGTGATGCTGATTTCACCCACATTTGCCAGTGCCGTACCCGTGTTGGTAAGGGTGAAGGAAAGCGTGCGGGAATCATTCCGGAAGAGATTTCCGAAAGCAAGCTCCTCAGCCGAAACTTCCA
>NZ_JAIUMX010000191.1:0-3284 GCF_022565315.1 Cyclonatronum sp.
GGAAGCTTCGAGACCTCCGCCGCCGACTCGCAAAACACAAGGCTGGTGTTTTCGGGGGTGAAGGATGACGGGATCTTCGCCTGATTCAGCTGATCGGCATGTACAAACCAAAGCTGATTGTGAAGGCGTCCGGAGGAGGAAAATGCGGGAAGGGTTTCGCTGCTGCTCACAAGCGTTACGGATTCGGATTCGGGGATGGCGGTTACAGCACGGTAACTCTGAGCCACGGGGGAATCATTCATCCGGGGTTGAAATGCGACACCTTTCGCAGCTTTATTAAACCGCGACGGGCGCGAAGGCTCACGCAAAGAGCACGAAGGCAGGTTTGCACGACGGGTGTTTTGATGCGGCTTAGGATGGATTGTTGTGCAAATTAAATCCGCGAAAATCGGGCCTGATCTGCCCGATCTGCGTACCATCCATCCGCCGCAGGTAAATCGCACTCGGCTGTCTTCCGCACGGTTAATCAGGTCACGGACTTTGGCACTATCCATTTGGAGGTTCGTTTTTTGAAATTCAGGGCTTCATCACTCCCTGAAAATAGCTAAGTTTTGGGCAAGAATGCAGTTCGGGTTTTTAGCGGATGGCTGCGGGAGCCCCGGCGCTATCCGGACTTCAGGTTTGCTGACCCTGCCGATTTAATACTACCTCAAATCACATTTGTCTCACATGAAAAAAGCGGGCTTTCTGCTGATTATCGTTTTTGTTTCGGCGCTTTGCGGCTTCATTGTGCTGGAAGCCGGTCTGCGGATCCTCGACCGCGCGCCGGTGCAAAGCACGTGGCTCGCATTTCATGAGCGGGGTGCTTCGACCAACCTACAGAACCTGAGCCCTTTGCACACACACCGCGACATCCGGGTGCGCTACGAGCTTTCGGAGCTTCGCACCCGCGGCGCAGCCCCCGATCCGGAGGACTTCAACATCTGGATTTTCGGAGATTCCTTTACTTTCGGCCTGCTCTTACAGGAAGAGGCGACCTTCGTGCACCATCTGAACACCTTTGCGGAAAGTGAAAGCTGTCTTGCCAGGGCTAATGTACGGTTCATAAATGCCGGCGTGGGCGGCACCGGACTTTCAAACTGGCCGGCCTGGCTTGAGGTATTTGGGGATGACCTGCCGGTGGATGCCCTCTTTTTTATGCACAATTATGATGATATGGAGCGGAGTTTCTGGTCGAACCACTACGTGCTGCAGGGCGGTCAGCTGCTGCCGTCCCTGCGGTGGATCGAGAGACCGCTTAAGCAGCGCCTTGACCGCTCCGGCAGCTGGCGCTGGCTTCGGGAAAACTTTCGAAGCTTCACCATGATACACACCCTGATGTGGCGCAGCCTCTTCTTTGAGGACATCGTGAAAAGCGGAAATCCGGATTTTATGCCGCCGCCCTTTTTTGAACAGATGGAGGATTGGGTGGATTACAACATCCGGCTGAGCGAGGCGCTGTACCTTCGGAGCCTGGAGCTTGCAGATCAATCAGGGGTGCCGCTGTGGGCCGGCTCGACGGGCTGGCTGGCATATCCGCACCTTAGTGCCGGTAATGAAGCTGTCTTTTCAGCACTCCCGCAGCTTCTCGAAGAACTCGATGTACCCTGGTTCGACATCAGCCCCGCACTTTATGAAACGCTTGGCGGGGATTACGAACCGGCAACCATCCCCGGTGATACGCACCCCAACCCCGATGGCGCACGGCTGATAGCCGAACTGCTCTGGGTCGAGCTAGCCCCTTTCCTGAAAACAGTGTTTGAGTGTGAGTGATCAGGCTTTATGACAAATCCGTAAAAATCCGGTGCGGTCCGCCCAATCCGCGTACCATCCCCCCCCAAAAAAAAACACAAAACCCCGCCGGTTTGCACCGAACGGGGTTTTGTGTATCTGTCTCACAGCACTATGGGTGCAGCATTTGCTGCGGTTTTTTTATTTAATGAGCGTCATTTTGCGGGTGAGCACCTGTCCGTTGGTTTGCAGGCGGTACAGGTACACGCCGCTTGCCATGCGGGAGGCGTCGAAGCTGAGGGTGTAGGTGCCGGGCTGCATCACTTCATCGACCAGCAGCGCGACCCGCTGACCCAGCAGGTTGAACACTTCCAGCGTTACCTGACCAGTTTCCGGTACGGCGTAACGGATGTTGGTGGTCGGGTTGAAGGGATTCGGGTAGTTTTGGCTCAGCTCAACCTGCACCGGAAGCTCCGAGCGGGGTGCGGGGTCGATATTGGTCGGGTCGCTGATGGAGAACCAGGGCGTGTGGAAAGGTCCGCCGGCAACGGTTCCGAAATCGACATTAAACCCGAAGTTCTGGAAGGGATCTGCCGTGCCGTTGGCATCGCCGGGCAGCAGCACATTCGAGAAGTAGCCCGTACCCGAAATGATGAAGGCAAAGGCGCGGAAGCGTCCGCCGCTTACACCCAAATCCGAAAGGGAGAGTGCAATTTCAACCCCGTGCCGATCGCTGCCGTCGTTGAGCATGGCATAGCGGAAACTGCCGGCCGGGAACAGGCCGTCTTCTGCAGGTCCGACGCCGGTTGTGCCGTTTCCGGCCGGACTTGACGAGGCGGGAAGCACTAAAATGCCTTCTTTCTCATCGCCGGTGTAATCCGCAACGGACATCAGCACGCGGTTTTGTGCCCCGATCCAGGCAAAGCCGTAATCAACCTCAAAATCCATTTTGAAGTTGTGGTTGGTAGCATCTCCTGCGTTCAGGAAGGAAATGGCTCCGGTAGCGCCGCCGAGTGCTGTTCCGGCAGGCAGGCCCTGAACTTCCTCGAAATCCAGGAACAGGCCGATACCATCGGCACCATCGAGCACAACCTGAGACTCGATTGCGATGTAGAGCGAATCGGAGTCGGCAAAGTACCAGATCGAGCGGACATCTTTGCCCGGGCCGAAGCCTGCATTGTCGTTTTCCTTCTCGGCCATGAGGATATACTGCGGCTCATTAATGACGCCATCGATGCGGAAAGCAGTAGCCTCATTCGGGTCAACAACCTCAAAAATGATCTCAATGAGGTTGTCTGACGGATCGCTGTCGTCTTCAAAATTCACCTCAGCAACCGCGGTGTAGGTTCCGGGCACGAAAAGCTCAAAGCTTTCGAAGGTGACCACAGAAGTAACACCGGAGCCGATTTGGGATATGGTGAGCTCATCGGTGTAAACCACCTCATCTCCGAGAAGCACGGTGAAGGTAAGCCCGATATTCTGCTGGGAAAACAGGCTCTCATTGGTGAAGCTTACGCGCGGGGTGAGGGGCTCTTCGATGAAGCGGGTGCCGGAGGGCGACTGAATCTCGTTCA
>NZ_JAIUMX010000192.1:0-3222 GCF_022565315.1 Cyclonatronum sp.
AGACCGATGTGGTACGCCTGACGCTGATGGCCGACGGTGTGAGCCCGAGCAACAACACGCAGAGCGTGAATGTAGGCATAGAGGCGGCGTTTTTCGATGAACTGTTCGCCGTACAGGCGGGTCTGCCTGATTTGTTTCTGGACGACCGGATGTTCGAATTCGCAGCCGGCGGCTGGGTTAACTACGAAGTGAACAACGGCCTGGGCCTGAACATTGGCTACGCGCTGCAAAGCCACAAAATTCTGGGCGTAACCAACCGCTTCTCACTTAAAGTTAAATTTTAAGGGAGGATTACCGATATGAAAAATACTTTTGACATTACAAATATCCTCTCTCAACGGATCCTTCAATCCGAACACGCAAGGTTATCTATGAGATTTTTTGCTACGATGCTGCTCAGCCTGGCTGCCGCCGGTTTTATCACGGCCGGTTTCAGCACACAAGTTCAGGGGCAGCAAAACACATCCGGCGGGCTGTATGTGTTCCCGCAGGATGAGAATGGCGCTGTACAGCCCATTCGTCCGCCCAAGCCGCAGCTTAGCGCGGTAGTTGGCGACGGAAGCGTACTGCTTTATTGGGATGATGCCGCTGAATTTCACTTCGATCCGTTTTTTGACGGCTACGTAGTGTACCGCCGCCCGGTAGCGACCGGTGTTTTTGAAGATGTTTTTGCCAACCCGAATAACTTTCAGGGCTACATGATTTTCAAATCGACCGACCCTGAGTTTACGGATGCGCTTCGCATCACCGATAATCAGGGAAACCGCACCCGGCTGGCTTTTGAAGATGTATTTGATCTTCAGAACGAAATTACCGGGTATCACCCGGCTTCGGTTGGCGGGCAGCGCATCTGGATGGGCTCCGATACCGGCATCCGCCGTATCTGGGAAGATACCGGCCTCACCAACGGGCGTACCTATTATTACGCGGTTGTTTCCTTCACGCACGGCGACGCCCTGCCTGAATTTGAGCTGCCCATCGAGTTTGATGATGAGGGGCTGCCGGTGCTTCCGCTTCCAAATTCCATCTACACCGTTCCTCCGATTGATTCCGGTCTGGATATCGAAATACTGCCCGATGGCAGCGTAATTACCGGCGTGAACGTAGTAAAAGTAACGCCACAGCGCGGTGCAGCCGGTTTTGTGCCGGCTCAGGACCCCGCTATCAGCCGCGTGAGCGGCTCCGGTTCCGGAACCATTGAGCTTCAGGTTATTGACCCCGCTGCCTTGCGTAACGGCAACAATTATTCAATTGTATTTACCGATACCCTCATCGAGCGGCCGGGCAATGTTGTTGATCTGGTAACCAAAAGTGTATCCCTCATCAACACAACAACCGGCGAAGCCTTGTTCGACCGCCTGCAAAATTTTCAGGGCGTTGAGCTGCCGGTAAAAGAAGGGCTTCTCTTTTCTGTTGATGACATCCCGACCCGCGTAGCTGTAGATCAGGATCGTACCAACTGGGTAACGGGTCAAAGCGCGAACATCCACAATTTTGTGATTGGGGTTTCCGGCCGTAACCCGACCCCGTCTGATTATCGCCTCGAATTTTTTGACGGCCCGGTACGTGAGTCAACTGCTTTTACCATAGGCAACACCAACATCCCTGTGGAAAACACCAACCTGTCGATTACCAACACCGTTACGGGTCAGGAAGTGGATTTCGCCTTCTTCACCAACCCGCAGCTCCCGCGTGATGTGCGCGATGTCGCTTATCTGAGCGATAATAATGTACTCATATTTGGTTCCGCAGGCCTCATTCAGCGTTCAGCGGACGGCGGGGAAACCTGGTCGAATATTGAAAGCGGCGTAAGTGTACGGCTCAAAGCAGCGCATTTTGCGGATGCACAAAACGGCTGGGCAGCCGGCCGCGATGGCGTTATCATCCGTACAACAGACGGCGGGAACAGCTGGGCTGCGCAAAATACCGGCACGACAGCTATCCTTCGGGACATTTATTTTACTGACCCTGACAACGGCTGGGCAGTGGGCGATAATGGGGTGATCATTGCTACCACAAACGGAGGTAACACCTGGACGGCACAAACCTCAGGCGTTATCAACCGCTTCAACAATGTCCACTTTACCGATGATCAAACCGGCTACGTTTCCGGTCTTGTATTTACAGGCGGGCGCTCCCGCATCCTGAAAACGAACAATGGCGGTGCCGATTGGGAGCTTCTTGAAGTAGGGCCGATTCTGGAATTTTTCGGAATGACGTTTTCGGACGCATTAACCGGTTACCTTGCCGGTACCGGCGGCCGTATTTTCAAAACGGAAGATGCTGCCGAAACCTGGACTGAACTGACTACCCCTACCAATCAGCAGCTGAATGCGATTTCTTTCGCGGGCAGCACTACCGGCTGGGCTGTAGGCCGAAGCGGTACTATCATTAACACAACGGATGGCGGCCTCAGCTGGGAAGCTTTAAACAGCGGTACAAGCGTTGAGCTGTACGGTTTCGACTTTCTTAGCGCAAACGAACTTGTGGTTGCAGGGGCAAACTCAACCCGTATCAGAAGTACAGACGGCGGGCAGAACTGGGCCGCAACAGAAGACTTCCGGCGATTCCGTGCCGCTTTCGACAACAACAATCAGTCCCGAAGTGATATCATTTATATTCTTGAAGATGTGAACGGCGATGGCGAACTCGTAGATACCTGGCGTATTTCCATGCTTGCGCGCACGGCAACAAGCCCCTTTGGCCTCACCGTTGATCCGGTTGAAGGAGATGAGCTGCAATTCTTTACGGTGAAGCCGCTTACTTCGGCTGATGAATTCACCTTCACCATTGAGGGGTCAAATTTCCCCGGAGTGGACCTGACAGAAGTTGAAGATCCGCTCGCACTCATCAGAGTAGTACCGAACCCTTACCTCACAACCCACGAAGCTGAACCGCGTGCAGGTGGCCGTCAGCTGCACTTCACGAACCTTCCGCAGCAGGCAACCATCCGCATTTTTACGGTTGCAGGTCGTTTGGTTCAGACCCTGAACGTAAATAACCCGGCTACTGAAAGCCGCTACGTTTGGGATATGATCACAAACGACAACCGGGAACTTTCCTACGGGGTGTACATCTACCATGTGGATGCCCCTGGTGTTGGTGAGAAAGTGGGCAAATTTGCGGTAATCAAATAGGGGCTAAATCAATGATTAAACAAATGAACACGAAATTGAGCATGAAAGGCACCCTTTTGGCTGCTTCCGCCCTTTTGCTGGTACT
>NZ_JAIUMX010000193.1:0-3202 GCF_022565315.1 Cyclonatronum sp.
ATTTGGTCAAACCGACCACCAATGTGGAGGTTATCACCATGAATGAGCATCGAAAAACCGTTCCCGTTCGCCCCCCAAAGGTAGCTTTCCGGTTGGGTCCAGAACTGATTATCGGGATGACCTGTGCCCGCCGGCCTGAAAACCGGTGCGCCGTCATCCCCTTTGGCGAAGTCAAAACCGGCCACATCCAGGCTTCCCTGATACCCTTCCGGGATATGAAAATTGCCGTGCTCGTCTAAAAAATCACGGACTGAACGCTCAGGGGCGCTGTTCTGTGCGAGAAGTTCGGTCCCAAAGGCAAGGAGCACCATCAATATGAACAGGGTACCGATTGTTTCTTTAGCTTTTAATCTTAGTATCAGATGTGATTGTATTGGATTCAGTTTTTCAGATAGCTGCTTGTTAACATGCATTGGTTAAGGACGGTTTTGCGGGGATGAAGGGAACCGGCAAGGTGATGTTGTACCGCTTCCCCAAATGACTCATTGATTGGCTTTTAAAAACCTGATTTAAGAGCGGAATTGCAAAAATAATGACCGCTTTTTCCATCCCAGCTTCATTTTTCCACAAAACACTTAAAAACAATCAGATACACCAACAATGCCGGGTTCACAATTGGGAGGAGAAAACATGACCACAGAACTACTTTAGCAAGATGGTATCGTTTGGGTTACAAGCAAAAGTTCATAATACATCCTGCCATTACATCCGGGTTACCCCAAAAGCTGTTTGAAAAGCATGGCGGCAGGCCGGGCCCGGGCTTATTTTAGATGGGTTAGGCGGATGGTTGCCGATTGGCCAGAGCTGTTACGGAAACGCAGCAAGTATATTCCGCTTGAAAGATCAGCAGCCTCCAAAGGCAGCGTATGCCGGCCGGCAGAAAAAGCCTGGTTTGCGAGGGTTCGGATCAGCCGGCCGTTCAGGTCGTGCAGGGTAATGTGCATCTGAGCGGGAACGGCCATTTCCCAATGGAGCAGGGTTCGGCTGTTAAAGGGATTGGGGAAGGGCGGCATCACCCGAAAATCAGCAGGCCTATCCTGTAATCCGGTTTCGGAATCATCGATATGAGTTGACGGCAGGCAGTGTGCGAGAATATGCGTGGCATAGGTTTCAAAAACATCGGTTTCGATGGTGTAGAAAGCGGAGCGCTGGTCGAAGCCAAAGCCGGTACCCACGCCGTTTGTAATAAAAAGGATAGCGGTGCCGGCTTCAGAACCAAGGCGAATATACAGGTTTGAAGCCAGGCCGTAAGCCGCTCCGGGATGTCCGGCAAACAGATGACCGGGAACGACCACGTCTTCGCCCGGCCGGTTGGTGGTGTGATGGGCGCCGGCGCCAAACGCGTAGTAGAGGCCAAAGTAGGGGTCGCCGTTACCGCCGGAATAGGTCCACTGCGGTTCCAGCAGGTAAGCCATGGTTTCTTCGCTTATGAGCTGCGTACCGCCAGCCATGCCGCCCTGCTGCAGGAAACGGGCAAGCTGCAGCAGCGATCGGGCGGTTGTGCGCAGGCCGCCTTGTGGGGCAAAGATGAGGCCGTTATGACCCGGAACATAGCCGGGCAGCTCACGGTCAGGCGGGGCAACGCCCTGGAAATGGTCAAACTGAGGGGTCCACGTTCCGCCGGGTTTGCGGTAGAGGGCGGCGAGTAGATTGATGTCGGCAAGGTCAGCGGGGTTAAAACTGCCTTCGATGCCAAGCATGGGCAGAAACGCATCCCGCATGTAGCGGTCAAACCGCTGACCGGTAACGGCTTCGATGATACTGCCAAGCAGGCCGTAATTAAGATTGCTGTACATGAAAAAGGAGCCGGGGGCTTCGGTTCGCCAGTTGTTGGCAGCGAACCAGGCCGAGCCGGGCACAAGCAGGGCCGATATCGGCGGGGGCGCTGTGGCGGAATAGCTCTCAGACAGGAATGCAGCATAGGTGCTGCCATCCTGAATACTGCTTTGGTGGGTGAGCAGATCGATGACCCGGATGCTGTGCAGCGGCCATGCCGGGTTCTGAAGCGGAAAGCCCAGCAGACTACCCGCGGACTGATGCAGGTCGAGTGCGCCTTCATCATGCAGGTGCAGTACCGCAAGCGCGGTGACAAGCTTGCTCACCGAAGCGATGCGGAAGTGCGTATCAGCGGTTACAGGCAGGTTTCGGGCAATATCCCGCTTACCCAGGTACACTTCGGCCTGCCCGCTTCCGCAGCTCCCGATCACGGCCATACCGGCTGCATCGTGGAACGCCGCAATTTGTGAGAGCGAGGCCGCAAAAGCCGGTTGCCCCGGCAGCTGCTGCGCTGCTGCATTATCAGCGGCAGGCAGCAACAGAATAAAAATCAGAACCGGGAGAAAGCGCATGGAATGGATGCAGGATTGATGGCAGGCAGATACCCGCCTAAAATGAAGCTGTTTGGCGCTAAATGCAATGCAAGTTGTTCCCGGCTTTTGGCCAAAAAGCTGACAAAGAGCCAGCCAGCCACATCAGGCTTTGCCTGCTGCTGAAAAAGAAAATTGTGCTAATAAAAAGCGCTTTTTTGGTTAATAAGGTGAAGTTTTGCGCAAATAATCTTATCTTTGAATTAGAATACGGGGCTTCACTTTAAGCCTGTTTCTTCCTCACCTTAATCTAATCGGAGGCACGCCATGAAAAAGCAGCACAGCAATTTCGGAATCCGCTTTTTCAACGCAACCATGACTGTTTTTGCCAAGACTGTTATGGGCATCAGCAAAGGTATCCTTGCACTTGTGAGAACCCTCACGGGCACCAAAGACAAAAAAAGATTCGCGCACTGAAGGGCATAAATCACTGATATTTTGAACTTAGTCATTCTGATTATCAGCTTAGCGTTGATTTTGGCAAAAACAGGTTGACACGAACCCTGATATATACTTATATTTAAAGCCTATAAACAAAAGGTCCGGTAGTTCAGTTGGTTAGAACGCCTGCCTGTCACGCAGGAGGTCGAGGGTTCGAGTCCCTTCCGGATCGCACTGAAGCCCAATCACTTACAAGTGGTTGGGCTTTTTTGTTTTGAGGAGGTTTTCGAGCTGGGGACCCCCTGGGGACGCGTTTCCGTAGTTCAGCTGGTCAGAATGCCTGTCCCGATACTTCGGGAAGGTCGGGGGTTCGAGTCCCTCCGATGGGTCGGAGCAAGCTTTCCGGATCGCACTGAAGCCCAATCACTTACGATTCAGTGGACTTAGAGACAGGA
>NZ_JAIUMX010000194.1:0-2978 GCF_022565315.1 Cyclonatronum sp.
CCAATATCCCGGAGGGATATCATATGGGTAGAAAAAGCGCCGCCCCCTCTAAAATTTCGTGTGCCGTAGGTACACCATATGTGTAACGAAGCCTGAGCGGGTTTTTAAGGCTTGCCGACATGGGCACCGTTATGGCGGCTCCGCCGGTCGCATCGCAGCTGCGCTGCTCCGGTAATAGGGGGGAGGCGTGCGTTTTTCTACCCACATGGCTTCCCTAACGGGAAGCGGTAGCAATTAAAATCAAATGCTAATTGGCACGCGGATTGGACGGATCGGGCCGGATTTGCGCGGATTTTTTATCGCGCAAAGCTGCAAAGGTAAGCAGTAAGTTTTTTGAGGCTTTTTGAATTAGTGATCCGATGGAAAACAGCCTGCATTGCCGAATCGGCGGTAAGCACCAATATCCCGTAGGGATATCATATGGGTAGAAAAAGCGCCACTCCCTCCAAAATCTCGTGTGCCGTAGGTACACCATATGTGTTACGAAGCCTGATCAGGTTTTTTAAGGCTTGCCGGCATGGCACCCGTTATGGCGGCTCCGCCGGTCGCATCGCAGCTGCGCTGCTCCAGTAATAGGGGGGCGTGCGTTTTTCTACCCACATGGCTTCCCTAACGGGAAGCGGTAGCAATTAAAATCAAATGTTAATTGGCACGCGGATTGGTCCGGATTTGCGCGGATTTTTTATTCGATTTGTTTGCGGGCCAAACGAAAAACCCCGTGGGTTTTTCGACCCCCGGCTCCGGTAGGAGCCCAAGCTCTGTAGCAACCTGCTAAGGCCCCGAAACCCAAATCCACCCCGAAACAAAAGCCCCTCTCCTGAAGCTCAGGCCGGTGAAGCATTGTAGCAGGTTCAGGAGAGGGGTTGGGGTGAGGTGGACCCAGATGGGTGGCGATCGGATTTTGCCAATCTGGCCGGATTCGCGCGGTTTGTATTAAAACCATGTATTGCCGTTCAGAAGGTGATGCGCATAGCCGGTTACACACCGGCACACTGGCTACTGACAAATTGCAGAAGTTCACTAAATCACGGAATCACGCTGCCTCAGCGATTAGCAGCTGTATTCTCCGGCTGCTGTTGTAAAACCTGATTGAGGTCATGCGGCATAGTCTTGTTTCTATCCGTAGTTTTGGGTATAATGAAAGCGCTTACATTTTTACATGCCGCATCCGCTGTGCAGTGCCGGCGGAGCTTAACCTTTAGTTTTGATATGAAAAAATATCTGTTACTGTTTGTTCTTTCGCTGATTATGTCGGGGGCTGCTCATGCGCAGCAGGACCGTACCATGATGCAGGGCTTCTACTGGGATGTAACGCCCGGCGGGGTTTGGTACGACACCCTCGCTGTTAATGCCAATCTGCTCGGCCTTGCCGGATTCAACAGCATCTGGCTTCCGCCGCCCAGCAAAGGCGCTGCCGGCGGTTTCGATGTGGGCTACACTCCTTACGACTATTACGATCTCGGTATGTTCGACAGCCGCGCCGGAGATCAGACTTCCGGCACGGGCGCTTTCATACCCACCCGCTACGGTAATTTTGAAAGCCTTCAGTTCGCTATCGAACGGCTCAAAGCCAACGGACTGAAAATTTATGCCGATATCGTGCTCAATCACCGCTCCGGCGGAAACCTTGAGCCAAACATTTACGGTCAGTTTTTTACCGACCGCAACGGAGGTTCGCTGTTCAGCCCGGATGGCGACTCGACCTTCACCGCTTTCCCCCTTACACATGGTTCAGGCAGAATCGGCTGGCCGGTGGGTGAGGGCAATGAGTTCTTCTTCCCCAATGCCGTACACAACCAGAGTAATACCGGCGATTTTCTGAGCGGGAGTCAGCTGGCCGGCTTCCATCAGATGTATGTGAACGAGTTTGGCTACACCAATGCGCTGCATACCGGCTCCGGGCAAAGCCTGGCCATCGGCGACAGCCTCAAAGTGTGGGGCGACTGGCTCACCAATACCCTGGGTCTCGACGGCTTTCGCTTCGATTTTGTGAAGGGCATCCATCCCGAGTATTTCAAATCATTTATGAATTTCGGAGCCATGCAGGGCAAGTTCCATGTGCATGAGCTGTTTGACGGCGATCTCGGCCGAAAGCAGGCCTATCTCGAAATGCTGAATACCACCAATTCGCCTTTTAGTCCGTCTCCGCCGCCTTCCAAGCCGGGTGCCATTTTCGATTTCAACATGCGCTTTGCCTATAAGGCCATGAGCGACGGTGGCAACAGCTACGATATCCGCAACTGGCACAACTCGGGTCTGCACAATGTGTTTGGCGTGCCCTTCGAGCAGATTGTGTTGTTTGTGGATAACCATGATTTCGACCGTACCGATTATACCGGTTCCGTCACCGCCCCGGGCCACAGCCCTGTGGTGAACAACAAGATGCTGGCCTACGCTCACATGCTCACCCATCCGGGTTATGCGCAGGTCTGGTACCGCGATTACTTCAATTACGGCCTGCGGGATGAAATCAACCTGCTGCTGCAGGTTCGCAACCAGCTGGGCGGCGGCAGCTACCGTGCGCTTACCCGCCCCGGACAGGGCGGCGGCAACCCGTTCTTCCCCGGAAATGCCACTGACGACCCGCGGCACGTGTACATCGCTGAGCGCAGCGGTACCGGCGGCGATACCGGCCTGATTGTGGCCATCAACAAGCATTCATCCAATAATATTGATGTCTGGGTTGATACGCAGTGGCCCGAGCGTACCCTGTACGACCTTACCGGAAACTTCGACGGCACCATTCAGGTGTTTGCTGACGGCCGTGCCCGTATTCAGACGCAGCCCTCAAGCTACCACATTTTTGTGCCGGTTGAGTTCGCCCTCGATCTGCCGCCTGCGAACATCGCCCTGAACGAGATTCAGTCGCCCTCCGGCACCCGCTTCATCGAAGAGCCCCTCACCCCGCGCGTAAGCTTCACCAATGAGAGCCTGTTTTCCCAGCAGAATATCGGGCTTACCTTCACCGTGCTTCTCGG
>NZ_JAIUMX010000195.1:0-2946 GCF_022565315.1 Cyclonatronum sp.
GCGGCCAGCGGCTGATGCCGGAAAATGAGCCAGCCGTACTTGAGCAGCAGGCCGGGCAGCACGATGGTGGGATAGCCGAAAAGCGAAAAAACGAGCAGGTTGGAAATAACCGCCCCGACCGGACCCAGCCAGTTGGTGATTTTGGTTGCCGGAGGATTGCTGAGCGAAAGCAGCTCGGAGAAATTGTAGTTTTGCAGCACGCTGTCGTCGGCGGCGCTGTAGGTGAAGATGCTCAGGCCCAGCAGGAAGGCAACGGAAATCATGAGCAGGCCCAGAATTTCCTTCTTGCGCTGCACGCCCACGCCCCCCTGACCCGCAGCCGTTGAAGCTTTCCTGCCGTTTGTTGCTCGTTTGCTTGCCATTAACGCTTTGATTTTATTGATCAGCTAAATTCAGTTTAAGGGCTTCATCCCCCGCAGTTTCAGCACAGCTCGGAATATACAAATCCTGCAGGCGAAAAACTGAGGCGGCCGCTGCTTTTGAGCGGGATGCGGCCCGGAAACACATCCCCCGAAAAAAGATAAAAAAAGCCGGCCCTCCGCAAAGTGCGAAAGACCGGCATGAAAAGCAGTGAAAACTGCCCGTTACGGCAGGTTTAGCGGGCGGCAGTGAAGATGCCGTCCTGCATTACGGGCACGGTGCTTAGCGCATCGGGGGTGCAGCAGTAGGGGATATCGGTTGCATAGCCGAGGGCCGCGAGGCGCTTGCCGTGATTGCTGCGCTCGACGGACTTCACCAGTTTTTTGCCGTACTGCTTGTACAAGGCGGAAGCAAGCTGTGCGCCGTCGGGGGCATCGTCGGGCAGATCGGGGCCGATGAGCTGCTGAAGCAGGTAGCCGGCACAGAGCATATCCTCAAACGAAAGACGTGATTTCCAGCCGGAGCACACAATCAGGATTTCGCGCTCGGTCTCCCGCAGGCGATCAATAACCGCGCCTGCGTTAAGGAAACAGCCAATAATGACTTCCTTGGCCCCGCTGCAGCGCACAAGCGTAGGGCTGCCGTTGGTGGAATTGAAGATAAGGGTGCGGCCTTTAACGACCTCCGGGGCATACTCCACCGGAGAATTGCCGAGGTGAAAGCCTTCAATTTTTTCGCCGCCCTGCTCGCCGCACAGCAGATAGCTGCTCGAATCGAGATTTTGGGCAATACGGGTAGCATCCCCCATATCCTCAACGGCGATTACGCCTCTTGCGCCGTTGCTGAGCGCCGTAACAATGGTTGAACTTGCCCGGAGCACGTCGATAACCACTACGGTTTTGCCCTTTACTTCATCCTCATTAAAAGAGCGGCCCGTAGCGAAAACATCGGGAGTTTTACTCATGTACAATAATACCTGATTGTGCTTAAATGCCTGATTAATAGTAATTTTCGGGTATTTTTACCCGTCGTCTGCAAAATTGGGTGTATCCTGTTAAGAGGGGCGGAATTTACGAAATATCCGCCCCCCGAAGGCAGAAAAAATCAGGCTTTCTTTACGAAAGGCGGTTTGGAAACGGTGGCGGGAAGAGCCTTGCCGCGGATTTCAATGAAAATTTGGGAGCCGTTGGCGGCAAAAGCGGTTTTCACGTAGCCGGTACCGATGCCCTTCACCTCCGTGACAGACTGCGTGCCGCTGGTAACGAACCCGATTTCGGCGCCCTCCGCATCGAGGATGCGGTAGCCGTTGCGCGGGATGTCGCGCTTGTTTTCGGTGATGAAGCCCACGAGGCGGCGGGAAACGCCGGCTTCCTTCACGGCGAGCAGGGCCTCTTTTCCGATGAAGGCACCCTTGTCGAATTTGGTGATCCAGCCGAGGCCGGCTTCAAGCGGGTTGGTATCCTGCGTGATGTCGTTGCCGTAGAGCGCGTAGCCCATTTCGAGGCGCAGGGTGTCGCGCGCCCCGAGTCCGGCGGGAAGCAGCTCAACGCCGGCGGTCTCAGCGGATTTCAGGATGGCCTGCCAGACGGCAGCCGGATCGGCTTTGGTGCGGTCGAAGTAAATTTCGAAGCCTTTCTCGCCCGTGTAGCCGGTTGCGGAGAGGATCACATCCCCGAAGCCCGCGAAAGTGCCCGTATTAAAGGTATAAAACTTAATGGCGGCGAGGTCAGTTTCGGTGAGCGGCTGCAGCACTTCGACACACTTCGGCCCCTGAACCGCGAGCAGGCACATATCAGCCGATGCATCGGTAATTTCAGCCCCGTGCGGGTTGTTGGCGAGCATCCAGGCGAGGTCTTTGTCCTTATTGGAGGCGTTTACGACCAGCATGTAGCGCTCTTCGGCCAGCATGTACACGAGCAGGTCATCTACAATGCCGCCGTTTTCGTAGCACATGGCCGAGTACTGCGCCTTGCCGGGCACGAGCTTGGCGGCGTCGTTGACCGTAATATGCTGCACCGCCGCCAGGGCGTTGGGTCCGGTGAAGAAAATCTCACCCATGTGGGACACATCGAACATGCCGCAGCTGTTGCGCACGGCCTCGTGCTCCTTCTTGATGCCGGTGTACTGCACGGGCATCATAAACCCGCCGAAATCAATCAGCTTGGCACCGGACTGTTCGTGAATATCGTAAAAAGGCGTTTTTTGGGGTTCTGAAACAGACATAAAGACTCTATTAAATAAGGGAGTGAACAAAAAATCAAAAAGCAGCGGGTCCCTGAGGGAAACAGGCCCCCGACCCGACCGTCGAATCAACCTCAAAGATAAGCAATCACCCGCTCAAGCCCACCCCCGCCCGCACCGAAAAGCGAAAGCCGCTTGAAGAGTGGCGCCCACCTCCCACCTGTTTCGCACTGCATATTTACCGAAGCACTGAAAAACCCGGCTTGCATTCAGTGCGGCAGTGCCTTATTTTTGTGAGCTATTCAATACAGGCCACAAACCCGTACTGAACGGGCCCATAGCTCAGTGGTTAGAGCAGTCGACTCATAATCGATTGGTCGGGGGTTCAAGTCCCTCTGGGCCCAC
>NZ_JAIUMX010000196.1:0-2815 GCF_022565315.1 Cyclonatronum sp.
GCTACCTGCACAACCATTTCATTTCTTCCTCAGGTTATCAAAACATGGAAATCGAAGTCAGCCAAGGACCTCTCCCTTGGGATGTTTTCCATTTTTGCTACCGGCGTTTTCCTTTGGCTTGTTTACGGCCTGATGATTGGTGATTTGCCCATCATCCTTGCGAATACCATCACCCTGCTGCTTGTACTGCTCATTCTGTATTTCAAATTCACGTTCGACCGGAATGAGGAAAGCGGGGGCTGAATGCTATACTGGTATGATTCTGCTTTTGAATCACCCTAAAAACAAGAATAGCTTATGTAACCAAAGTAACCTTATACTTCTATTCGATTAGCTATATTTGCTTTCAGAAAACAAATATACACGACGCCCAAAGCTTCAGGCCCGGGCTCATCAAACTAAACAGAAAGCAAAATGAACAAGCAAATTTTTCTCGCAGCGGCAGTTAGTTTTATTGGCGGACTCGTAATTATGGGTTTCGTTGGTTTTTATTCACTTCCCGGCATGATGATGCTGGAAGACGAGAGCAAATACGATTTTGAAACGACCGTTGAAGTTTTTGAACAGGAAGTGCGCGCCGCCGGCTGGAGTATCATAGCCGTGCACGACATGCAGGAAACCCTGCTGGGACACGGACATGAAGTACTTGAAGTAAAGATTTTCGAGCTTTGCTCAAGCCGCTACTCAGCTGAAATCCTGAAACTCGACGACGAGCGCATTGTGAGTCCGCTAATGCCCTGCCGCGTAGCTATCTATAAGAAGAGCGACGGTAAGACTTACATCGGCCGCATGGACTCTGAGCTGCTCGCCAAGCCTTTCGGCGGCGTTATCAATCAGGTGATGCAGCAGGCCGCAAGCGAAACGGAAGTTGTGCTGGCAAAGCTCATCCGCTAAGCAGCTGTAGTGTAATTGCATCAAAATTGAAATAAAAAGGCCGTACTGAGTTTTCAGTACGGCCTTTTTTATGGTCAGAATCATGTCAAATACATGCTGCACAAGTTCCTGCGCTTTTTATTACTTTCAGGATTAAGACCCTGATTTACCTGATGTTAATTCAAAGCGGGAGGTTTCTATGTTCAGATTTTTCAGAAAAAGTGCGGGAGAAGGTCAAAACGGCAGCAGCTTGTGGGCTGTACTGCTGCTGGAGATGAGCGCCATCATCATTGCAGTGATGCTCGGTTTTTGGGTAAACGAATGGCGTGAAGGGCGGCAGAAGCAGGCACAGCTTGAAGAAGCCAAATTCCGGATTGCTGCGGAGCTGAACTACAACCATCAGCGGATGGTGATGCTGTATGCTTACTACGACGAGATTATTTCCCGCATCGAAAAACGGATTGCCGAAGATCCGGATTTCAGTCCCCTGGAAGCTTATGCCTATCAGATTGAGGGCTTTCGCGGTGCAATGCCGCCGCTGCTGCGGTCATCTACCTTTCACATGCTGCTGAACACCGGCATCCTTACGGCATTCGACGTGCAGACCGCCGATGACATCGCGCTGCTCTACAACATGCAGAGCATCATCGAAACGCTGGACAAAGCCATCCTCAGCAATGTTTCTGATGATTCAGGATTCACCCGCATCCCTACCATCCGGCATATGTTCGGCCTCTTTAAAGAGCTCATCCCGATTGTGCTTGCCGGCTACGAAGTTTACGGGATAGAACATTTCGGGGCTTACGGTTTTGATAACCGGATCGAGCATCCGCAGCTCAGAAATGCGGTTGACATGCAAAAGCAAGGCTTTTAGGAATAAAAAAAAGCTGTCCGGCGGGGTGCCGGACAGCTTTTTTAAAGTACTGGGCCAGCCTTAAGGCCGTGCCGGAATGGATTAATCGAGCGGATCGGGATCAAGAAGATCCGGCAGGATGATAAGCTGACTCTCGTCTCTGTTTCCGGGATTATCGGTGTACCAGTCCTGATTAACAGTTCCGTTAGATTCTGCCCATGCTGCGAAGCGAAGGTATGCATGTGCTTCAAGTGCATCACCGGTAGTTGTATCTACGAGTGCACTTGCGAAGCGTCTGCTTTGAATGGCGTGTGGAATAAGCTCGGGTACAGCAATTGCAAAGTTCATGTTTTTACCTACCCGGGCAACATCAGTACTTTTGTACCAACCAGCTTCAGCTGAGTTATCTTCAAAGTTGTTGAACAAACTAGCATCTACGAGGTCAGTAGGAATATTGAAAGGCGGGTGAACTTCATTGCCGCGGCCTCCAAAAGGCACAACTAAAGTATCACCTTCAACAACCTGATTTTTATTGCCATAAAAGAATGCAAACGGATTGTAAGGAGCGGAGCCTAAATCTTCTCTGGCAACAGGGTCTTCGAAAGTTACGGTGAGCGAAACGACGTCCGGATTTCTGGGATTACGACCCTCAAACACGTTGCCCATTCTCGGAAAGTTTTGATTTGCATCGTCGAATGCAATAACAACTGCCCTGCTTTGAGCTGCTTCTGTGCCATCGCTGTTAAGATTGATAAAAGTGTCGCCTGACAGGCGGGTACCGACAACAGACGCAATGTCGTCAGGCTCAAGTTCGTCGAACTGAATACCAAAACCAGCTCTTACAGCGGTACCTGTTGCGCGGATCTGGAAAGTCATATCGATGCTGAGAATATCATTCTGATCATTCGTTAATTCAGAGAACTGATACCCGACAACAAGATCATTCATGTCATAATCTCCGAATGAAGGCCAGAGGTCTTCAAACATAATGGTACCGAATTCACCTTCGGCCGGGAAATAATTCCGCACCGTATCAATCGGATCATCCATTAAACCTGCACTGAAGCTGTCATCACCGGCATCAATACC
>NZ_JAIUMX010000197.1:0-2755 GCF_022565315.1 Cyclonatronum sp.
AAAGCCGGCTACAGGTATTTGTCGCCGCGTACCACCTTTACATTTTCGGTATAGGTGATGACGGCATAGTTCTCGAAGTAGGTTTCAGAAACCGCGGTCAGAATTTTGTTGGCTACTTCCTGATTCACAATGGCTTCTAATTTGATGTTCCTGCCTTCGAACTCAGAAGCCCGGATACCGCGGCTGCCTTCACCCGATGCATCGGTGATGGTATAGCCTTTGGCACCTTTTTCAACGATGAGCTCTGTGAGCTGTTTTTTCAGCAGACGCTCCGCGATGATGGTAATTAAAATGGCGTCGGTCATTAACATAAGTGTCAGCCTCCCATCCAGTTGGCGATTACAAAGTAAAGGGGAATTCCCAGGGTGATGTTAAAGGGAAAGGTGATGCCCAGCGAGGCCGTGAGGTAGAGTGTCGGGCTTGCCTTGGGCAGTGCAATACGAACGGCTGCGGGTGCTGCTATGTAGGAGCCGCTTGAAACCATGGCGGCAAACACGCCGGCACCGGCAACGCTGAGGCCGGCCAGGAGTCCCAGCCAGATCGCCAGGATGCCGTGCAGAATCGGAACGATGATCCCGAAGCCGACCAAAAACAGCCCGGCTTTTTTCAGGTCGCGCAGGCGGCTTGCGGTAACAATGCCAAGCTCCAGTAAAAACAGCACCAGGGCGCCGTTAAACATGGTCACAAAAAACGGTTCAACAGATGCAAAACGCTCCGGTCCCGAAACGAAGCCGATCAGCAGGCCTCCCATCAGCAGCATAATGCTGCTTCCGGTAAAGACCTCATGCATGGCTTTTTTTACGGATCCGCCCCCGGTGCTCAGCAGCAGCGGGATCATAAGCGCAACCACGATACCGGGAATTTCGAGCAGGGCAACGAGCGTAGGCATAAAGCCTTCGGCCTGCAGCCCGACCGACTCCGCATAGGCAATGGCCGCGATGTAGGTAACTACCGAAACCGAGCCGTAATGCGCCGCAATACCGGCAGCGTTATCCATATCGAAGCGGCCCATATAGCGAAGTACCAGAAAAGCCGTGATCGGGGTAACGACCCCGAGCAGCAGGGTTGCGCCTACCGGCCACACAACCACGTCGAAGGAAGTCTTGCTCAGCTCCACGCCCCCTTTAAGACCGATGGCCAGCAGCAGATAGATGGAAATAGACTGATACAGCGGTTTGGGCAATTCCAGATTGCTCTTTACCAGCCGGCTCACAATCCCCAGCACAAATGCCAGAACTATCGGAGAGGCGAAATTGGAGATTAACGCATCCATAAAAACGATTGAAGTGAATATTTTGTGAGCGTAAATATTAACACTAATCCGTGAAATCTTCATTAAGCCCAACCACTTACAGCGGCTGAAGGCTAATGCAATCCATTCCCGTCTCTCAGGATGAGGAAATCCTCAGTTCGAGGGCGCCTTTGAAACCTTTGCCGGACTTCAGCGGAATCCTAAAACTTCCTCCCTCCCCGCCTTCAGCCAGGCTGCCCCGGTGCTCGCCCCAGCCCTCATCGGTGAAAGTGTAGCGCAGCTTGAAGCCGCCCTGCCCGTCGCCCGTGCGGATTGCCTTAATTGTGAGCTGTTCACGAAACAGGTTTTCGCCCGGAATCCGGTTGGAGCGGAACAAGCGTCCGTCGATTTCATACTCGGTCGTTTTGACTGCCATATCCACCGTAAAAACAAGCGTGCGGCCCGTTTCGATGTTGCGGGAATCCAGAAAGGCGCTGAACAGCACCGGCATACTGCCCGGTTTGGGCTGCCATTTGCCGTTGGTGCCGCGCTCAAAAAGTTCATCGAATTCTTTGAAACCAGCCGACTGATTCTCCACCTTCCGTTCGCTGAGTTTGAACAGCTGACCCCGCACCATCACCGTGTTTTCGAAATAGTACGACGCCCGCACCCTCCGGCCTTTTTCGAGCGCTTTCTCCACGCTTGGCGGCAGCGGCAGGGCTTCGAGGTGCAGCACGGCCTTCACCATGATATCCCCGAAGAGGAAGCGGGTGAGGTTTTGGTAGCCTTCCTCCGAATTCACCAGACCGTACACCCCGCTGTGGCTGTGGTGCGTGTAGGCCCGCGGCGCGCCCTGAATGCTCGCATTGCGGATCAACACCAGCCCGTCGCTCATAGGCCCGACCGCCAGCCGCGACAAATTGTAATCCTGATGATTGGTGCCTACGAGCGCAAAAAAGCGGTCTGCCGGAAACTTCCCGTTCAGCGTATCCACGCGCTGATGCGAGTCCAGCGCGAGGTACTGCGCCATTCGCCGCCGGTTGAAATTATTGATATCCCAGCCGCTGAGGAAGCGCGGCACATTGGCCCCACGGATTTCAATACCGTTGTGCGGGGTGCCGTAGGTGAAAACTTTGTGCACCATTTGTTTGGCGGCCGCATCGCCGATGGCATCATTCTGCAGAAAGCAGCGCGCAATCAGCCCGCCCATGGAATGCGCCACGAGATACACGCGGAAGTCCTGCCGGGCTTCGGCATCATCCCCGCACACCTGATCGCGGGTTTTGAGGATGAGCGCGCTCAGGCCTTCAGCGGCTTTTTCGATGGACGGGGTTCCTTCACCCGTACCAAAATCGCGGTCGGCCTCGTCGTAATAGCGATGGATGATCACGCTCTTTGCAGGGATTTCATCGTCGATAATTTCCCCCGCAGCATAATTATCGGTATAGCCGAAATCTTTCATCAGCCGGATCAGGGGCGATTCAAAAAAGTGCTGTGTCACTTCCCCCTTGTGGTTCTGCCGGA
>NZ_JAIUMX010000198.1:0-2651 GCF_022565315.1 Cyclonatronum sp.
ATGTTGCTGCTGTTGAACGCGCCCACGGTTTTGCTCACCACGTCGGGCTGCATCCAGGTATCGGCATCGATGAAAATGAGGAGGTCTTCGCTTACGAGCCTGCTCAGCTGATGGCAGGCATAGGGTTTGCCGAGCCAGCCTTCCGGGCGCTCAGTGCCCCTTTTGACGATAATCTTATCCGGGTAGAGCTCCTGATATTGCTTCAGGATCTGCGGGGTACCGTCGGTTGAGCGGTCGTCGAGCACATAAACTTTGGTGTTGCGGTAGGTCTGGCTGAGCGCATGGTCGAGGCAGCTTCGGATTACTGCCTCTTCATTTCGTGCGGGGATGCACACGGCAACGCTCAGTTCTGTATCAGTGGCGCGGTTCATATCCGCAATGCCTTTGAACTGAAAGCGGTTCCGGAGCAGGACTAAAGTGATGAACAGCAGAAAAAACAGTCCCGTTAAGAGTGCCCCTTCGAGAATTGACATGTAGTATTTGTTGATTACAAAAAATGATGCAAACGGCCTTAATAGTGCATTAACAGCCCTTTAAAGCCCGATTTAGCGGACGGTATCTGTTTTGCATCAGACTGTCAGTCGGTAGTAAATTAAGGCCTATGAAAATAACATCCGATTTTAAATTTGATATGCCCGCTCCCAAAGATACGGCGGGAAGCTATGAGTGGTGGTACTTTGATGCCGCCGATGACAATCAGGAATGGCACATTGTGGTCATTTTTTACGACGGCTGTCCTTTTTCGACCCGCTACAACAAAGCCTGGGCTGCAGCTGATCCTGAAGCCCTGCCTTGGAAACATCCGGCTATCACCATTTCGCTTTATTACAAAGGGCGGCCGGTATTTTACAGCATGAGCGAATATCCGCCAGATGAGGCTGTTTTTTCGGAGGATGAAGGCTACGGTAACAGCCTCCGCATACTGATCGGCCGGAACGAGCTGCTGCTTACTAAAACCGGAAGCACGCTGCGGCATGAGCTTCGGCTTGATGAAAGCCTGCCTTCAGGGGATGCGCTCCGCGGCAGCCTGCTGTTCGAGTCAGAAGTGCCGCCCCGCGACCTGTTCGGTGTACTGCCGGTTGATGTTGACGCTTATGCCGCTGACGAAGGGCCGGGGCACGGATGGAACCTCACGCAGCCAAGGGCTAAAGTAGAAGGCCGCCTCACACATACCGATGCAATAACCGGCGAAAGTTCCCATTTCTGGAACGGCACGGGCTATCACGATCACAACCTCGGCCGTGAACCTATGAAAATGGAGTTCCGCGACTGGTACTGGGGGCGCATCCATTTCCCAAAGCATACCCTGGTGTATTATCTGATGAACGCCGGCGGCTCGCTTTCCTATAAGGGATGGCTGCTCGATGGGAGTAACAGCCTGAAAAATACATTTGAAAGCGGCAGCCTCGGCAGTTTTGCAGCAAACGCCTTCCTGCTGCGGGCAGCCCGTACCATTGAACTGAAAGCAGCTGACGGCTCCATGGTGATGCTTCAGCATTCGCAGTTGCTCGATTCCGGTCCGTTTTATTACCGTTTCCTCACCGATGGCCTGCTGAACCTCGAAAGCGACAACAAATTGGTTAAGGCAACCGGCATAGGTGAGTACATTCGTCCCGAGCGCATCCATAACAGCCTGTACTGGCCGCTGGTGCACATGCGCTACCGCTACACCGAAAGCCCGCACTGGGTACAACGCTCCCCAACTATGTACCGCTGGACCTGGTAAATGGCCGCGCGAAGTGCGGCAACGAAGGGAGAATGACCTTCGGGTCAGATTCGGGTCAGGCTCGGGTGTGTGATGCGCGCTACCGGGGGCTCTCCACGGCCCCGCCAAACACGACCCAAACCGAAGGCGACCTTCAGCAAATTGAAGACTCGCGTTGATATGGCCACGGCGCCCAAATCACCAGATCCTTCGACTCCGCCTCCGCTGCGCTCCGGCTCCGCTCAGGATGACACGGCCGGTTGTATCACCCGCGAAGACGGTGGGTGTGGGAGAGGTAAACGGCTCATGTGGCCAGACCTGACAGGTTTCCAAAACCTGTCAGGTCTTCGCAGCGAAGAAAAAAAGCCGCAGCCAAGGCTCCCAAACCCCAAAACCACCCCGAAACAAAAAGCCCCTCTCCTGAAGACCATGCTTGTAAGGCCTAGTGGCATTTTCAGGAGAGGGGTTGGGGTGAGGTCCGCCGCGATGATGGCACGCGGATTGAGCGGATTTGGCCGGATTTGCGCGGATTTTGCGGTTGGGGATGTGGCCGGGCCAGTGGCTCCGGGCTAAAGGGCGGGCTTGCGGGGTTTGAGCGTTCAGGGGTTGGGGTGAGGTCTGCCGCAAAGATGGCACGCGGATTTTACGGATCGGGCCGGATTATCACGGATTTTTTAGATTGACCGCTGACCGCTGACCGCTGACCGCTGAGCGGCAGACCGCAGACCGCAGACGGCGGACCGCGGACCGCGGAACTAAGCCAAAAGCCAAATGTAAGCGCCTAAAATAGGTTGACATAAACCTTTACTCATGGAGTAGTCTTTATGTCTAAAAAATATCTTCGGCAATACCGCATATTTTCAGTTAGTTTACGCAAGGAAATAGTCGGGTTAGTTGAATCCGGCAAACTCAGTGTAGCGGCCGCATCGCGCGAATATCAGGTTTC
>NZ_JAIUMX010000199.1:0-2620 GCF_022565315.1 Cyclonatronum sp.
CCGAAAACCTTGAACTTGGCTGGGAATACCGCAACCGCAATTTTCATATTGTAGAAAAGCGCCTCATACAGGCAGGCCTGCGCATCGCTATGGTGCTGAATGAGGTGTATGGCGGGCGGTGAGGTAGCATCAAACAGGGCCGATCTGAAACTATGCAGCTCATATTTTTAAGTTTGCGCTGTGTTGTTTTTTCTGAGCTGGTTTCCAAAATGGCAAGGTGAGGCTGTATTAGTTGCTAAGGTGCCGGGCTTTTGCTACTTTAGGTACATAAAAGTTTCATTTTGGGTTCACTTACCTTTCTTTTCCTATGAAAGCATTAATAGCAGCAAAAAGCGATGTTCAGTTAAAGACAAGAGAGTCGCTCACGGGCGAGAAAAAATGGTACGTACTTACTGTAGAAAACGAACAGGATCTGATGTCCGGGCTTGATTCCGAAAATCCGGAACTACTTGTTTTGGACACAGAGAGCTTCAACGTAGCTGAGGTTTTTGATCAGGTAAACCTGTTGGAAAGGGCAACGAAAGTGTTGTTTTTACTGGATAATCAGGTTCCTGATTCTACAGAGAATATACGAACGTTTCTTCGGCCCGGTATTTCCGATTACTTAACCAAACCTTTTGATGAAGAACTGCTGCGGCACAGGATATTCTCGCTGATATCCGCCTCCTTTCTGAATACAGATACGAAGACCAAACAAAATCTGCTTCCGGAGCTGCATGACCGCAAAACCGGAAGACTTGATGCAAAAAAAATTGCTGATGTACTCGGCATAAGCCTGAAAGCACTCTCAGCTGCTTTGGACAAAAATTATCGTGCATTACACAAAACACCGCACAGCGAAAAAATACAGAAAGAACTCGCCGTATATAAACGCATTATCGAAGTGCTGTATGAACTCTTTCAAAAGCCCGAGGATATCCACATCTGGCTTAACAGCCCGAGCGTTGACTTTGGCGGGAAAACTCCTTTGAACCTGATCACAGAGGGTTATGCTGAAGCAGTTCTTGATTTGGTCAAAGATGTTCAGGAAGGAAGCGCTGGTTAATGTTACCGGAGTCCGAGCTGAGAAATAAGCTGGCTGTATGCCCGCTTGGGCGGTTTCAGGGCAGATTGTGGCGCGAAATCCATACTGAACATATTTTGGATGCTAATCCCAGACCTTTATATGCAGAGGGTCCTGTTAAGTCGGGAGCAAGATTTACACCCAAAGGAGGCTTCCGGACTCTTTATCTTAGTTTTGACCGGTTAACAGCTTCTCTTGAAATACAGGCATCTTTCAGAAAATATGATGGCAGCCTTATTGATCTGGCAGACAGGCCAACAACGATACTACCTGTTGACGCCGACCTTGATTCGGTTCTCGACTTCACCAATGCTGACACCCTCGATTTACTAAACACAAACATTTCTGAGCTTACCGGCGAATGGAGGTACGCACAGCTTACTTCAGAGGCTGTAACACAAATTTTGGGTCGCGCCGCATTTGAGTCCGGCCGAATCAAAGCAATGAAATACCGCTCTGCGAAAGATCCACGGCACGGCTTATGTCTCGCTGTTTTCATCGACCGGCTCGTAAAAGGTCACGACCAAATCTCCTGTATTGATAAATCAAAAAAATTGTCGGTACTTATACCCTAACGTACAGATACCATGAACTTAACCCTGCTATGAAAATCGGCCTTATTTCAGATACGCATTCCTACCTCGATCCGCAGGTGCCTGAGTACTTCGCGGACTGCGATGAAATCTGGCATGCCGGCGATTTTGGAACGCTCAAAATTGCCGAACAGCTTCGGGAGGTTGCCCCGCTTCGCGGCGTGTACGGCAACATCGACGGGCAGGACATCCGTCAGGAGTTCCCGCGTATCCTGCGGTTCAATGCCGATGGGGTGCAGGTGTTTATGACGCACATCGGCGGAAATCCCGGCCGGTACGCCATCCCCATCCGTCAGGAGCTTTACAGTAACGTGCCGGATCTGTTCATCTGCGGGCACAGCCACATCCTGAAAATTGCCCGCGACAAAGAAGCCGGAAACCTGCTTTTCATGAATCCCGGGGCCGCAGGCCGGCACGGCTTTCAGGTAGAGCGCACCATCGTGCGTTTTCAGATCGAGGCCGGAAAAATATTCGACGTGCAGGTGATCATCCTCGGCAAGCGGTAGCCGGCATCACGAGAGAAAGATCGCCGGGCAAAGTCCCGATGCCGTTCATCCAAAACTACTCATCAGCCAATGAAAATCGCTGTTTTTGATGCGCTCAATTTTGAAATCAAATATCTTGAAGAAGCCAATCAGGGCAGGCATGAGCTCCGCTTTCTCAAACCGGAGCTCAGTGAGCAGACCGCAAGCCTTGCGCAGGGCGCCGATGCGGCCCTCATCTTTGTAAACGACCGCGCTGATGCGCCGGTGCTCGAAAAACTTGCCGAAGCCGGCGTCAGATTCGTTGCGCTTCGGTCTGCCGGTTTCAACAATGTGGATCTTGAGAAAGCCGCAGCGCTTGGCCTGAAGGTCGCCAACGTGCCGGAATACTCCCCGCATGCGGTTGCCGAGCACACCGTAGCACTCATGTTAGGCCTCAACCGGAAACTCATCCGCGCCAACAACCGCATCCGCGACCTCAA
>NZ_JAIUMX010000200.1:0-2583 GCF_022565315.1 Cyclonatronum sp.
GAAAAAATGGGCAGTAAAATTTGGGTGAAGAGCGAGCCGGGTGCCGGCTCGGTATTTGGGTTTACGCTGGAAACCGATTTCACTGATAGTCCCGTAATTCCCAAAACGGATACACCCAACCCGGGTAAAATTCTGATCGTTGACGACAACGATTCGAACCGTCTTATCCTTGAGCACAATTTCAGCTATTGGCATCTGGATTTCCGGAGCTGCGCTTCCGGTACTGCGGCCATTGCTGCCCTAAAGGAAGAAGATTTCGGGATGATGGTGCTCGATTACCACATGCCCGATATGGACGGGCTGGAAACCCTGCGGCAGATCAGGGAGGAGCTCGCGCTTGGCCCGGAAAAGCTGCCGGTGCTGCTGCTGCACAGTGCCGTTGATACCCATGAGTTACGGCAGCAGTTTCGCAGTTATGGGGTAGTCTTCAGCCTGGTGAAGCCTGTTAAAGCAACCGAGCTGTGGTACTACATCCGTAAAATCGGTAGCGGCACACCGGAGCCGGGCCCTAATGAGGAGCCGCAGGGTCCGGAGCAGAACAGTGCCGACGCCGGTTCGGGAAGAGAGGCCGCGGCCGCGACCGTAACCTCCGAAACCGCATCAATTGAAGCGGCGCTTCAAAACCTGAATTGCAGCATCCTGATCGCAGAGGATATTCAGCTGAATATGCTGCTGATCCGCACGGTGCTCAAAAAAATGCTGCCCGAAGCACGTTTGCTGCAGGCCGCTGACGGCGAAGCCGCCGTTGCGCTATGGGAGGCACACCGCCCTGATCTGATTCTGATGGATGTGCAGATGCCCCGTCTCGACGGCACCGAAGCCACCGGAAAAATCAGAGATCTGGAGCAAAAAAGCGGCACGGCCCACCGCCGCCGCGTACCTATAATAGCTCTTACTGCCGGCGCGCTGAAAGAGGAGCGCGAAAAAGCCCTGCTTTCCGGCATGGACGATTTCCTCACCAAACCGCTTGATCCGGAGCAGCTTGCGGAGGTACTGCAGCGCCTGCTGCCCGCCCTGAAGCCGCAGGACTGATTAGCCGAAGCCGATCAGCGTCTTGACCGCGGCAACCCGTCGGCGGGCAGGATAAAGGTTAGGGAGCAGGCCGGGGGTTGTAAGCTTTTTTGTCATTTGTCTGTAGATGAAGAAATGGTGTTTAAACCCAAAAGTTTTGTGTATGGGCAAATTAATGCATAATATTGCTGAAAGTTTTTGCTATGAACAAAATATTTGAACCGTGTTCGATCGTCCGAAATATCTCAATAAAATGGAGCGCTGGCTTTGGAAACCGCTGATTAAAGTGCTCAGCGGTCAGCGGCGTACGGGTAAAAGCTTTCTGCTAAAGCGCATTCAGGAAAAGGCGGAAAAGCTGCCGGGCTCGCATCATCACATCCGCATCGATATGGAACATGAAGCCAATTTCCATATCCGGACGGCTGAGGACCTGAGTGCGCACATTCGCAGACAGATGGATGCAAAGCAGGCAGACCGCTATTTCATCTACATTGATGAAATTCAGGAAATTGCAGGATTTGAGCGCGTTGTAAGAAGTCTTGCCGCTCAGCAGCATGTTGATTTGTGGATAACAGGCAGCAATGCAGACATGTTTTCAGGCGAGCTGGCAACCCGATTAAGCGGGCGCTACATAGATATCCCTGTTTACAGCCTCGACTTTGAAGAATTTTGCAGGTTTCACGGTCTGCCCGGGGAACAGGCTGCGCTTCAGAAATTCCTCCGCTTTGGTGGCCTGCCGTTTCTCATCCACCTCGGTCTTGAGGATGAAATTGTGTACGATTATCTCCGAAATATCCTGGATACCGTTGTGTACAAAGATGTGATAAGCCGCTGGCAGATCAGGAACGTGCGGTTTCTGAATGATTTGCTTGTGTATTCGGCTGATACAACCGGAAGCCTGCTTTCAGCAAAAAAAATAAGCGATTACCTAAAATCGCAGCGGATCACGGTCTCAGTTAATGCCGTGCTCGACTATCTCTCTTATCTGGTTTCGGCGCAGGTGCTGTACAAAGTGCCCCGATACGACATTCGCGGCCGTAAACATTTTGAAATTGGTGAAAAGTACTACTTTCAGGATACCGGAATCCGCAATGCGATCACCGGTTACCGCATAGCTGATATTGCACAGATTATGGAAAACGTAGTGCATCACCATCTGAAGAGCCATGGTTTCGAAGTGCTGATTGGCAAAGATCAGCAGCGGGAAATCGATTTTGTTGCCCGCCGGCAGGGCGAAACCGTTTATGTGCAGGTCGCTTACCTGCTCTCCGGCCCCGAAACAATCGAAAGGGAATTCGGAAACCTGAAAGCCATCCCCGATAATTATCCGAAAATAGTGGTCAGTATGGATGAAAACAGCCCCGCAACGCTCGAAGGCATCCGGCATCAGAGCCTGCTCTCATTCCTGAAAGAATTCCGCTAAGCCTTTTTTTATTTAATCCGAGGCACTTTGGGCGAGTATTGTGAACCATTTGCGAAGGAGCGGTTCATCAATATCTGAAAGATTTCTAAGCTTGATATGACGCATCATTTTGCCGCTTCCTTCAAGCAGTCCGTCAGGATCATCGAGCA
>NZ_JAIUMX010000201.1:0-2566 GCF_022565315.1 Cyclonatronum sp.
AGCGCCTGCACAGTAGCGGTTTCGCCCGGGGCGAGCGTACCCGCAGCCGGCGTTACGCTGCTGATGAAGCCCGGCTGACCACCGAGGCCTTCAAGAATAACTTCACCGCTCCACTGTCCGGCACTGCTCCACCAGGCATTGCCAATCCAAACGTAGGCGTTTTCGAGCTCAATGGGCTCGGTAAACGTTAGCTGCTCCTGAATGGGAGTCATGCCAGTACCGCCCTGCCATAAAATGTGCGGTTTCGCGGGATTTAAGGCCTGAAAATTACCGCCCAGCTGTGCTATGATTTCAGCAGTCTGAATATCCGGAGTAGTGGTAAAAAGAATGGCAAAATCGTTGTTCCAGGTAGCACCATCCGCGAAATCGATAATGAAATCAGCGGCGTAGCCGGTCCAGCTGCCGGAAACAGGCATGTCTGAATACAGCACAAATTCACTGCCCTGAAAAAGCGCATTTTCGAAGGTTACAGGGTAGCCGTTTGCACTTTGGAGGCCTTCGGATGGCTGCTGAGCCGCGTTCATGCGGTCTTCAAAATCAGCAATCAAAAGCTGCTGGGCGGCTGTCGGGTTTTGAAGATCCCCATCAAGCCAGGCCTGAAGGGTGTTACGGTCAGCGAGGGCGGCTTCATCAGGCTGCATACTCAGCTGCTGCGTGAACCGGGCTGACAAATCACCTCGAAGCATTGCGGGGCGCTGCGCTGATTCAAAACCCGGAAACAAAAAGGAAAGCGGATCAGCGCTGTTATTGGTAAGGGTGAAATCAACAGTGCCCTCCGCATTGGCCGGGAGAGTGATTTCGAGCACATTTGGGTTTACTTCAGGTGTTTGCTGTGCGAGGGTCTTTGCCGGAGCTAAAGCAAGACCTGCACACGCAAGAAACAGCAGCATTGCTGTGAGAGCGTAGTTTTTGGAACGTATCATTATTTTTCCTTAGTGTTTTGATTCCGGTAAGGTGTAACTGTATGCGGGGCACTTGAGTTAGTAACACTTTGCTAAAGCACTATACCTATTAAATAGTTTGTTTTTTTACGGCTTCTTTCTGTGCCGTAAGGAATCTGAACTTTCCCCCTGCCCGATAAAGACAAAAAAGTTTTGAGGACTCCAAAATCCTGCTATCTTTAATCTAATATCACTATTTGATTAATATACACGACCGGCGATACCACACTGTAAAACAACTGCTTAAAAGGAGCAGCGGTTCTGTACGCCGGTGCAGGAAACCCTAACCTATTTAGATAAGGCTGTTATGTCCAGACAAGCAAAACGCGTCATTATCATCGGCGCCGCAGGGCGCGATTTCCACAATTTCAACACGGTTTTCCGCGACAACGCGCAGTACCGGGTTGTTGCCTTCACCGCGGCTCAGATTCCCGACATCGACGGGCGCCGCTATCCGGCTGAACTTGCCGGTTCGCTTTACCCGGAGGGCATCCCGATTTTTAATCAGGCTGAGCTGCCGGAGCTCATCCGCCGATTCGACGCCGACGAGTGCGTGTTTTCCTACAGCGATGTTTCCTATCAGGAAGTGATGCACGTTGCTTCGGTAGTGAACGCGGCCGGCGCTGATTTCCGGCTGATTGGTCCGCGCGCGAGTATGATCGCATCATCCAAACCCCTCATCGCCATAGGCGCGGTGCGCACGGGCTGCGGCAAGAGTCAGGTTTCGCGCCACATCATCGAATCCCTGATGAAGCAGGGCCTCAGAGTAGTGGCGATCCGCCACCCGATGCCCTACGGCGATCTCGTTGCGCAGAAAGTGCAGCGCTTTGCCACCGTAGAGGACCTCAGCCTGCACAACTGCACCATCGAAGAGATGGAAGAGTACGAGCCGCATGTAGTGCGCGGCAACGTGATTTATGCAGGCGTTGATTACGAGGCCATCCTGCGTGAGGCCGAGAAGGAGGCCGACATCATCGTGTGGGACGGCGGCAACAACGATTTCCCCTTCTACCGCCCCGACCTCATGATTACAATTGTTGATCCGCACCGTCCGGGCCACGAGCTCAGCTACTACCCCGGCGAAACCACGCTGCGCATGGCCGATGTGGTTATCATCAACAAAATGGAAAGCGCCTCACCCGAGGGCATACAGACCGTGCGCGAAAACATTCAGACCCTTGCCCCAAAAGCCATTGTGGTTGATGCGGCCTCTCCCCTGCGCGTTGAAGGCGCAGAGCTGATCCGCGGCAAGCGCGTACTCGTAGTCGAAGACGGCCCCACACTCAGCCACGGCGGCATGAAAATCGGAGCCGGCACCATTGCCGCGCGCAAATTCGGGGCTGCTTCTTTCGTAGATCCGCGGCCCTTTGCTACCGGCAAGCTGCAGCAGACCTTCGAAACCTACCCCGAAATCGGAAGCGTGCTGCCGGCTATGGGCTACGGGCAGCAGCAGATGCGCGACCTCGAAGCCACCATCAACGCTTCTGATGCCGATGTAGTCGTAATCGGCACCCCGATCGACCTGAGCCGCATCATCAGCATCCAAAAACCAACGGCGCGGGTAACCTACGACCTGCAGGAAATCGGCAAACCCGACCTGCACGAGATTCTCGCTGCATTTGTGG
>NZ_JAIUMX010000202.1:0-2529 GCF_022565315.1 Cyclonatronum sp.
CGTCAGGCCCTGCCTGTCCCTTGCCTTTTACTTTGAGCTTGGTGCCCGGTCTGATGCCCGCCGGTATGCGCACCGTTACGGTCTCGCTGCCGATCCGCAGATCGCGGCTTGTGCCGCTGATGGCTTCTTCGAGCGTGATTTTTACGGCCGCACTGAGATCTGCACCTTTGGCAGGCCTTGTGCGCTGCTGCGACCGGGCCTGTGAGCCTGCCCCGAAAGGCGAGCCGCCCTGCGAGAAAATGGTCTCGAAAATATCGCTGAAATCAGCCCCGCCGCCCTGACTAAACGGATTGCCGCCATAAGCGCCGCTGCTGCGGAAGCCGTTACCGCCAAAACCGCCGCCGCCGGCAAACGGATTGTCGGGGTCAACCCCGGCCTGCTGATACTGCTTCCACTGATCGCCGAACTTGTCGTAATATTTTCGCTTTTCGGGATCTTTCAGCACTTCGTAGGCATCGCTGAGTTCAGCAAACTTTTTGGTTGCAGCCTCGGTACCCCCGTGTTTATCGGGGTGATGCTGCGCAGCAAGCTTGCGATAGGCTTTCTTCAGCTCATCTGCAGTGGCAGATTTTGAAACGCCGAGAATAGTATAAAAATCTTTGCTGTTCATTGCGTTAGGAGTTTGTTTTTTTTGCTCACAAACTGCAAAAACCCTGCCAAGAAGTCATTTGGCTAAAACTGACAGTAGGCCGTTCCGGCCTGAATTGAGCAGCTGTTAAGCCTGCGTAATTTGCCGCACTGAACCTGATTCCTTGCTCCAATATAATAGGTCACCAATCTGATCAGTTTTCCCAAAGGGCCGGTTACTCATTTGATTTGCCGGTACTTCCGGCAAGTTCGGGTAATGTGTGGCACAATCTGTATTAGCTGAGCTGTCAGATAAAATGGTGGCGGGGGGAACAGGAAAATCTGACCATCATCACAACTTCCGGGTCTGAAAGACTCACGAATCAGCTGAATCTGCATTCGGATGATGGCGCATCAGCTGCGGGCGGCAGGCAGGTATAAACTTTGCCGGTATTCCAACTTTAATGGTTTCCCGCCTTTAATCCGTTTGTTATTTTAACAGCTCCTAATCCGGCAGTATTTTATCATTATTATGAGCACAACTGAACAAGCTAACGCACCTCAAAACAAGCAAACGGCAGACCAAGCGCGTGAAAATACGGCGGATGCGAAGCCTGCCCAAACGGATAGTCCCGATGAGCGGGAGGCCGCTTCAGAAACCGAACAGCGAAAGGGTCATGAAGCCCCTGCTCCGAAGCTGATACCTGATTCTGAGGGCCGGGAGCCTGATGAAGAAACCGGTGAGCTGTCCCGGAAACCCGATCTGAGTTCCCATGCTGACAGCGCGCCTTCCGCAATGCTCAGGCAATCGGGCATAGTTCTTCGGGAAGGTTCCAAAATTCCCAAAGTCGAGCACGTACTGCGCGAAATTGCGGCCCGGAATGAAAAACCAAAATGGTATGCCCTGAAAACAAAGCCGCGCGCCGAGAAGAAAACCGATGCCCGTTTGCGGCAGGCCGGCTATAACAGCTACTGCCCGCTCAAAAAAGAGCTTCGTGTGTGGAGCGACCGCAAAAAGTGGATCGAGAGCCCGATGTTTAACGGCTACATTCTGGTCAATACCGTAACCTCAGACTTCAGCCGCATACTTGCTGATGAAGGTGCTGTTCATTTTGTGAAATTCTCCGGCAGGGTTTCCGCCGTGCCCGATGAGCAGGTCGAGTTCATCCGGAAAATTGTCGAAAACAAAATGCGCTACGAAGTCACCGAGATCAAATTCGAAAAAGGCGACAAAGTTGAGATTACCGATGGGCCCTTTAAGGGGCATGAAGCCGTTTGGATGAAGCAAAAAACAAAGTTCAATGTTTCCATTGAGATTAAACAGCTCAGCACAGTTTTGTCGGTAGAAATTCCCGCTGCCTTTCTGCGGAAGGCTGAGACTGATGGTGAGGAAGCCTCCGGGGCGCAGCCGGTGCAGAAAGCAAAAGCATAGCCTGGCAAATCATTCTGAATTAAACAAAAAAAGCCTCCGTCGGAGGCTTTTTTTGTGACATGCTTTTGTTGCGGCATCTGCCTATTTGTCGAGGTTGCGGCAAATGGCTTCGGTGAAGCTTTTGGTTGAGCCTTTGCCACCGAGGTCGGCTGTACGAACTTCGGTATCAGCCAGGGTTTTTAGGGTTGCGGCATGGATCCGCTCGTAGTACTCATCCATATCAAGGTGACGCAGCATCATCAGGGCGGAGAACAAAATAGCGGTCGGGTTGGCTTTATTCAGCCCTGCGATATCGGGTGCGGAGCCGTGAACGGCTTCAAACACGGCGTAATCTTCGCCAATGTTTGCGCCCGGCGTAACACCAAGGCCGCCAACGAGACCGGAGGCAAGGTCAGAGATGATGTCACCGAACAGGTTGGTGGTTACAATAATGTCGAACTGCTGCGGACGCATTACAAGCTGCATTGCCATGTTGTCGATAATCATATCACCAAAGTCAACTTTTGGGTACTCTTTGGCAATTTCGTAAC